>PMIZ01000200.1 GCA_003157225.1 Actinomycetota bacterium
GGCCGCGAGTTCAAGGCCGTCCAGCTAGGCGGGCCCTCGGGCGGTTGCCTGCCCTCCTCCCTGCTCGATGAGCCTATCGACTTTGAGAGCTTGGTGGCGGCCGGGTCGATGATGGGTTCCGGTGGCATGGTGGTGGTGGACGACACCACCTGCATGATCGACTTCGCCAAGTTCTTCTTGACCTTCACCGCCGAGGAGAGCTGCGGCNNTGCGGCAAGTGCGTGCCCTGCCGGGTGGGAGCTACGCGCATGCTCGAGATCGTTGAGCGCATCTGCGCCGGCACCGCCGACTTGGAGGATGTCAAGGTGCTCGAGCGCCTGGCTGCCGACGTGGCGGAGGGTTCGCTGTGCGCTCTCGGCGGCAGCGCGCCCAACCCGGTGCTTTCCATGCTGCGGTATTTCAAGGACGAGATGCTCGCGCACGTGGAGGAGCACAGCTGCCCGGCCAAGGTATGCCGGCCGCTCATCCGCTACAGCATCGATCCGGAACTCTGCAACGGATGCCGCGCCTGCTTCGCGGCCTGCGCGTCCGCGGCGATAAGCGGAGTGCGAAAAGAGCCGCATGTTATCGACCAGGAGACCTGCATCAAGTGCGACGCCTGCCGTCAAGCATGCAAGTTCGGCGCGGTCCGGGTGGATACCGGGGCGCTCGCACTCGCCGAAGGGAGGGCCAGATGAGCACCGCCACCAAGACAGCCGTCAGGCTCGAGATAGACGGCCGAGCCTTTGAAGCCCTCCAGGGCGAGACGGTCCTGGAAGTGGCACGGCGCGAGGGCATCGACATCCCGTCGCTTTGCCACATCTCAGGTACCGCGCCCTGGGCGGGCTGCCGCCTCTGCCTGGTGGAGGTGGAAGGGGTCGACAAGCTCCAGGCCGCGTGCACCACTTGGGTCGCCGACGGCATGGCAGTGAAGACGCACACGCCGCATGTGCTCGCTCGCCGCGAGAGCTATCTCAAGATGTACCTCTCCGACCACAATGCGTACTGCGAGGCACCCTGCTCGCACGCCTGCCCCGCACACATCGATGTCCCCCGATACATGGCCGCCTTGGCCGCCGGCGACGCCGCCGGCGCCGCGGCGATAGTCCGCGAAGAAATGCCCTTCCCCGGCATCCTCGGGCGCATCTGCCCGCGCTACTGTGAGCCGGTCTGCCGCCGGGCGCAGGCGGACGAAGCCATCGCCATTTGCGCGCTGCATCGCGCGGCCGCCGACCACGAGGGCGTCGGAGGCGCCCGGCACGCGCTTGGCGCCGGGGCTGTCCCGAGCGGCCGGCGGGTCGCGGTGGCCGGCGCGGGCCCCGCCGGCCTGGCTGCCGCGTGGTTCCTCGTCCAACGGGGCCATCAGGTCACTCTCTATGACTTGAGCGAGAAGGCAGGAGGCACGCTCCGTTACCTCATCCCGGAGTTCCAGTTGCCTGAAGAGGTCCTCGACGAAGAGCTGCGGCCGCTTTGGGAGGCGGGGGTCCGCTTCGTGGGCGGTTCCAAGCTCGGCCGAGAGGTCGATCCGGAGATGCTGCTCGACGCCGGCTTCGACGCGGTGGTGATCAGCGTGGGCGCTGGGCCGACAGGTGCCGGCGCGGACGCCAAGACTCAAGCCCTCAACGGGCTCGAAGTGCTGCGCAAAGCCCGGTGCGGTGACTCGCTCCGCTTCGCCGGCAAGGTGGTCGTGAGCGGCGATGGCTTCACTGCCGTCGACGTGGCCAGGACGGCCCTCCGCTTGGGCGCCGACGAAGTCGTGGTAGTCCCGTCGAGCGAGGCCGGCGGCATCCGAGCCGAAGGCCACGACGTAGACGTGGCGCGCGAGGAAGGCGTCAAGTTCGAGGTCGGTGCGCCGGCGAGAAAGGCCACTACCGAAGCCGGCACCGTGATCGATGGGTCCGACCCAGCCGGCCCCGCCGACGCGCAGGCCAACCGGTATACGGGTCGCACGTCCCGAGAAGGCATCTTCGCGGCGGGAGATGTGACCGGCGGCGAGCGATCGGTCATCCATGCCGTTGCCGATGGCAAGCGCACGGCGCTTGCCATCGACGCCTGGTTACGCGGAGTCGATTTGGCGGAGTTGGAGGACCGGCTCGTCGCGTACGACAAGCTGCCATATCTTCAGCAACTCGCCGACGAACCGGAGATCGGCGCGCTTGGCCGGCGGCTGGCCGAGCGCGCCCCGGTGTGGCTCCACATGGGGGCCGCCGCCGAGCCCGCGGCTCGGGCGGCCATGCCCAAGGTGGCCCGCTCCGACAGCCTCTCGCGCCTGGATGTCGAGGTCGAGACCGGCTTGAGCCTCGCCGAGGCGCAAGCGGAGGCCAAGCGCTGCCTGCAGTGCGTTTGCCCGAGTCTGGGCTCCTGCGATTTGCAGCGGCTGGGCGTCGAGTACGGCATCACCAAGAACGAGCTAGTGGCGCGAGACAGCCGCGTGCGGGTGGTCGAGCCCCAGTACGAGCATCCCTTCATCCGCCGGGCCATGGAACGGTGCATCGCCTGCGGGCGATGCGTCCGGGTCTGTCGAGACGTGGCCGGACCAGCCTGCTACGACTTCACTGGGCGTGGTTTCACCATGAACGTGGACACACCCTACAGCGAAGCCCTCCAGCTGGCCGACTGCGTTACCTGCGGCCGCTGCGTGAGCAGCTGCCCCACGGGAGCGCTCACCTTCAACGAGCGCGCGCTCAGCTCGTTCAAGGTCGACGAGAGCCGCTGCATCATGTGCAAGGCTTGCGTCGACGTTTGCCCGGTGGACGCCCTCGAAGAGACCAACCACTTCGAGGACGCTCGTGCCAAGTGGCTCGAGCTCGTGGCCCAGGGGAGCCAGCTTGCAGGTGGCCACCGCATGTGCGCCGGCTGCGGCGCCCCCGTCGTCGTGCGGCAGGTCTTGATGGGCGCGAGTGATCCGGTGGTGGTGGCGGCGGCCACTGGGTGCCTCGAGGTCAGCACCACCATCTACCCCTACACGTCCTGGAAGGGCGGCTTCATCCACACTGCCTTCGAGAACGCGGCCGCCACCCTGAGCGGTGTGGAGACCGCATACCGAGCGCTCAAGAAGAAGGGGCTTCTCGAGGAGAACGTCAAGTTCATCGCCTTTGGCGGCGATGGCGGCACCTACGACATAGGCCTGCAATCGTTGTCCGGCGCGATGGAGCGCGGTCACAAGATGTTGTACGTCTGCTACGACAACGGCGCCTATATGAACACCGGCTTTCAGCGTTCGGGGGCAACGCCGGAGGGTGCCTGGACCACCACCAGCCCGATCGGCGAGGAATCCGCCGGCAAGCTCCAGCACCGCAAAAATTTGACCGAGGTGATGATCGCCCACGGCCTGGGCTACGTGGCCCAGGCGTCG
Organism: Actinomycetota bacterium; assembly: GCA_003157225.1. The sequence continues at coordinate 3,335 of PMIZ01000200.1, forward strand.
CCGCACGACCCGCGCGACCTGGTGCGCAAGGCCGCAAAGGCCCTGTCCGTGGACGGGCCGAGTTTCCTCAATATCCTCTCGCCCTGTCCTCGTGGCTGGCGCTCGGATGGCGCGGAGACAATCGACCTGGCGCGCGAAGCGGTGAATACCTGCTACTGGCCCCTGTTCGAGTGCGAGAACGGCGAATACCGCCTCACGTACCGTCCGCACTACAAGCTGCCACTGGTGCCCTGGCTCAAACGCCAGGGTCGTTTCGCCCACCTCTTCCAGCCCGGGTACGAATGGGCCCTCGAGAACCTGGAGACTTGGGTAGACGACGAGTGGGAGAAGCTGCTTCGCAAGTGCGGGCAGCCGAGCGAGGAAGACTGGCAGGCCCACCTGCAGGCGAGCGGCTGTCTGCTCAGGTAGACCGACGTGGACGACCTCGGGATACGACGACTGACCGAAGAGGGAGTCGTGCACGACCATGTCCATTTTCAGCCGCAGTGGGGCCGCCGCCTGAACAACCCCCGCCGCCTGGAAACGCAATTGAGCGACCAAGATCTGGCCCGCTTGCTCGCGTTGCGCGGCGACGAGGACCTCATCGATCTTGGCAGCGGCACGGGCTTCTATACCGATCGCATGGCCGCCCTCACTACCGGCATCGTCTACGCGGTCGAACTGCAGCCAGAGATGAGCGACCTCTACCGCGAGCGAGGAGTACCCACCAACGTGCGGCTGATCCCCGGTGATGTCACCTGTCTGTCGCTTGCACCGGCAAGCGCCGATGTGGCCTGCTGCATCGCCACCTACCACGAGACCGAAGGCCGCCTGGACCTCCAGGGCTTGGCGCGGATCCTGCGACCCAGGGGAAGGCTGATCGTCATCGACTGGCGCAAGGACCCGGAGTCGTGGGAGAGCGGCCCACCCGAGGGTATCCGCTACGGTAAGGAAGAGGTCGCGAGAAGTTTCAGTCCCTACTTCAAGGCCACCCTCGCCCAGAACCTCGGCCGCTTCATGTTCGTGGTGGCAGCCGACCGCGAGGACACTCAGCCGGCCTAGTCTTCGCCGCCGAGATCGAGGTTACGCTCTTTCTTGAGCCGGCTGCGCTGCCGCTTCTCTTCCAGCCGTCTCTCCTTGACCCGCACCGGAACATTGACCGGCGCCCGCTCGGGCGCCTCGGTCAAGGCGTCTCCGAGAAGCTGGGCGAAACGTCGTACTGCCGCTTCGCGATTGGCCGACTGCGTGCGATGACGTTGCGACACCACCCGAAGGATCCCGTCCCGGTTGATGCGCCCGGGCAGACGGCGTCGCACCAACTCACGCTGCTCCGGCGAGAGCGACGGGGACCGATTGAGATCGAACAGCAGGGTCACCCGGGTGCTCACCTTGTTGACGTTCTGCCCTCCCGGACCGCTACTGCGGGAAGTGGTGAAGGCGAGCTCGTCTTCGGGGATCTGGAGATCCTCGCTCACCTCGATTGCCATCTACCCGCCTAGGTGGTCCGCAGAATGCAGTGGCCGGCGATTGCTTCCATGCCGTGCTCCTCGCAGAAGGTAAGCGCCTCGTCGGACTCCGCCCCTGGCTGGAACCAGACGTTCATGATCCCGCACTCCTCAGCCTCTCGCACCACCTTCTCCCCCTGCTTCGGCGGCACCACGATGAGCACCCGTTCCACCGTCTCGGGCAGCGTATGCAGGTTGGGATAGCAAGTCTCGCCCTCCACCTCGGTCGCCTTGGGGTTCACCGGGTAGACCCGCTTGCCCCGCTTCTGAAGCTCGCGGAAGGTGATATTCCCGAACTTGCTCCGATCCTCCGACGCTCCGACCACGGCCCAGCATTGAGCCCGTATGAACTTGTCCAGACTCTCCCTACTTGCCATCGTTCGTCTCCGCTTCTGTTCGCTCGAGGGCCGCTACGACCGATCGGTCGAGCTCTCGTATCGATTCGATCACTGTGTCTGCCCTGGCTAGGACCCCGGCTGAAGGCGGATAGGCCGGGTTCGGGACCGCCACCACTGCCAGGCCGGCCGAGAGAGCTGCCTCAATGCCGCTCGCGGAGTCCTCGACGGCCGCCGCCCGTGCGGGAGTCGTCCCCAGGCGAATGCACGCCTCCCGGTACACATCCGGCGCAGGCTTGCCCCGAGCCACCTCATCCGACGACACGACGGCGGTGAAGCGATCCCGCAGACCGGCCAACTCCAGCGCGTAGTCGATAAGTTCCCGCGGGGAGGACGAAGCTACACCTAGTCGATAGACGGCAGCGAGATCGGCGATGGCCTCGCGTGCGCCCGGCATGAGCGGCAGCTGCCGAGCATAGCGCGCCCTCAGCTCCCCGACGATGCCATCGTAGATCTCTTGATCGGACTGGCGCACTCCGTTGTGCTCTCGCATGTGGGCGGCCCATCTCATCGAGTTCGCCCCCATCACCGCGGGCTGGTCGAACTCATCCCAATGGCCTCCATGCGCCAGAGCGAAATCGTGCCGCACGTCGTCCCACAACGCCTCGCTGTCGAGGATGACGCCATCTAGATCGAAGATGACCGTATCGATACCCATGGTGTGGTAGGTTAACACGAGGCTTCGCCCCCGATTCGAAACGGCCTCTCGGCCGCCGAGGTCGCGCTGAGCGGTGTGATGCTTCGTTCTCGGTCGCCGGCGTAGCGCTGCTACGCTTGCTCCCTGCGTCCCTGCCTCGCCCGCGCCGATCGCGCCCCAGCGGCGAAAGGCCCTTCCGATTCGGGGGCGAAGCCTCGCATGCATGCAATCCTGGGCGCTTTTCGCTAGAATCACAAGAAAAGGAGGACGGGCGTGATTGATTGGAACCGGAAGCTCGCCGGCGAAGGCCTCAGTTTTGACGACATCCTCCTGATCCCAGCGGAATCCGAGGTCTTGCCGAAAGAGACCGACGTTCGTACCCGCCTCACCAGCAAGATCGCGCTCAACATCCCGCTCCTCTCGGCCGCGATGGACACGGTGTCGGAGACCGCGCTCGCCATCGCCCTGGCCCGGGAGGGCGGGCTTACCATCATCCACAAGAACCAGCCCGTCGAACGGCAGGCGGACATGGTGCGCAAGGTGAAGCGCAGCGAGGCCGGCATGATCGTCGATCCCATTACGCTGCCGCTCACCGCCACCTACGGCGACGCGGAAGCCCTCATGAATGAATACCGCATCTCCGGCGTCCCCATCGTGCATCCCGACGGCAAGCTGGCCGGCATCGTCACCAACCGCGACACCCGTTTCGAGACCGATCCCAGCAAGCCCATCATCCAGCTCATGACCTCCGAGAACCTGGTTACCGTCCCGGTGGGGACCAATCTCGATCAGGCCAGGGACCAGTTCAAGGTCCACAAGATCGAGAAACTGCTCGTTGTGGACGACGACTACAAGCTTCGGGGCCTCATTACCATCAAAGACCTCATGAAGATAATCGAGTTCCCCAACGCCTGCAAGGACGAGCTTGGCAGGCTCCGCGTGGGGGCAGCGGTGGGCGTCGCGAAAGACGCCGCCGAGAGGATTCAAGCTTTGGTGGAGGCTCAGGCCGACATTATCTGCATTGACACCGCCCACGGCCATTCCAAGGGTGTGCTCGACGCAGTGTCCAAGATCCGCGAGCACTACCCTGAAATCCAGTTGATGGCAGGCAACGTGGCTACCGCCGCCGGTACCAAGGCGCTCATCGAACGGGGCGTCGACTGCATCAAGGTGGGCATCGGCCCCGGCTCGATCTGCACCACCCGGGTGGTGACGGGCTGCGGCGTCCCGCAGATCACTGCCGTCTCTGAATGCGCTATCGAGGCCTACAAGTACGGCATCCCCATAGTCGCCGACGGCGGCATCCGCTACTCGGGCGACGTCGTCAAGGCACTCGCAGCGGGAGCCCACAGCGTGATGATCGGCTCGCTCTTCGCCGGCACCACGGAGAGCCCAGGCGAGCGCATCCTGTGGGAAGGCCGGAGTTACAAGGTGTACCGTGCCATGGGCTCGGTGGGAGCGATGAGCGAAGGCCACAGCGCCGACCGTTACTTCCAGGAGGACCAGAAGAAGCTCGTCCCCGAGGGCATCGAGGGCATGGTACCGCACAAGGGCCCGCTTTCCGACATGGTCTTCCAGTTGGTCGGCGGCCTGCGCGCGGGCATGGGTTACACCGGTTCGGCCACCGTGGAGGACCTCCACAAGAAGGCCCGCTTCATGCGCATCTCAGCCGCGGGTCTGGCCGAAAGCCACCCGCATGATGTCCAGATAACCAAGGAAGCGCCCAACTACGAGCGCAGGCTGCCCTTCTCGTAGAGCGACCGGGGCTACGGGCTCCGCTCGCTCATGCGAGTACGCGTAGGCTTGCCCCCCGGCAGCCCCGGTCTTGTCATGGGTGGGGGGGGGAATAATTCATCTTGCCGTCACCGCGGCCGTGAGCGGCGGGATGCTGGGCCGGACGTTGGTGGCCGGAGGGCAGTGTTGCGGCCTCGGGACTGCGAGTGGCGGAACGCCGCCCGTACTTGGGCCGGGGCGTTAGCAAGCGAACGGTCCCGAGGCCGCAGCACCACTCACTGGAGCCGTGAAGACCCGGCCTAGTGCCCGTGATACGACAGAATCTGCGTCAGCACCTGCTCAACTTCCGCCAGAGCCCGTTCGTCCAGGTCGAAGCCATCAAGCTCGGCTAGAGGGTTGGTGAGGAGGGTCTCCAGGGTAGCAACGGCGCCTTGCGTGACCGGGAAGCAGGAGACCTCCCCGTTTGAGCCGCAGGCCTCGCACACCATTCCACCTAGACCGGCTGAGAATCCGTGAAACGGCCCTTCATTGCTGCACACCACGCATCTTGACATGCCGGGCGCGTAGCCCAACAAGGCCAGCAGCTTGAGTCTGGTGGCAAGGACCGTGCTCGCTGCCACGGCCTGGTCGTCCGATTCGGCGAGGCGGGCGATCCCGCGCACCAGCAGATTGAAGGCCGGCGCGCTCCCTTCCTCTCCGGGGAACAGATGTCGCACCGCTTGGAAAAGCCGTGCGCCCTCCTCGAGCCGGAAGAGCTCGTCGCGCACTCCCTGGAAGGTCCGTAGGGTATCGACACCGACCACTGTGTAGAGGCCCCGTCCCGCGTAGAGACTGGCCCGCACCAGGCTGAAGGGCTCTAGACGGCCGCCCACCTTGGACTTCGTCCGTCTGACCCCCTTGGCGATCGCGCTCAGCCGTCCACGTTCCCGCGTGTACAGAGTGACTATGCGATCGGCCTCGCTATAGCGCATGGAGCCTATGACCAGCGCTTCAGTAGTGAAGAAGCGGGAACTCATCAGGGCAATTACCTGGTCGGCCGCCGAGCGGGGATGGTTCGCCGCCAGAGCTCGCTGCGAGGCCGCGCGCTCATTCTCGGTCGGAGGAGAACTCCTTGATGATATTCACTGCGTGAGACGTGCCGATGCGCGCGGCTCCGGCGTTGATCATTAGCTCCGCCGCGTCGGCGGTGTTGACGCCGCCAGACGCGTCCACTCCGACACTCTCCGGCAACAAGTCGCGGAAGAGCTCGACGTCCTTGGCCGTGGCGCCGCCCGGAGCGGCGCCGGTGGAGGTCTTGATGAAGTCGGCGCCCGAATCCTCGACTATCTTGCAGACCAGTCGCTTCAGCTTGTCGTCGAGGTAGTACGCTTCCACGTTCGCCTTCACGAGCACGAGACCCCGACCCGTGTTGACGCTCGTCATCCGCACCGTGCGGACCACGCTTCTCAGCTCGTCGCGGACGTAGCGAAAGTCGCCCGAAAGCATGGCCGGGATGTTCATGATGACGTCTATCTCGTCCGCGCCCAGGGCCACTGCCTGCTCGGCGCCCGTGATCTTGGTGCGTTGCGAGTCAGCACCCAAGGGGAAGGAGACGACCGTGCCTACCTTCACGTCGTAGCCCTGAAGGAGCTGGCGGGCAACCGGAACGCAATAGGGCAGGATACAGACCGAGGCGAAATGGTAGGAGATCGCATCCCGGCACAAAGCCTCGACAGCCGTGGTGGTGCTCGTCGCTTCGAGCAGGGTGCTATCGATGGTCTTGGCCAGCTCTTCGACTCTCACTATGCGCTCACCTCCCTGATAGGCTATCTATCATACACTGCCCTGCAAGCCCCCCGGTCCAAACCACCAGCGAAGAATGTGCCGGTCCTGCCCTTCGCCGTAGAATTGGGGAACGAACCTCTCGTTCACGAAGCCGGCGCTCTCATACAGGTTGATGGCGCGTTGGTTGTCTGGGGACACGGTGAGGACGAGACCGCCGGCGTCAAGCCTCCGGGCCCCAGCGGCCACCGCGTCAAGGAAGGCCCGGCCGAGCCGGAGCCCCTGCCAGGCCGGGCGGATGTAGAAGCCCACCACGTAGAAGAACGTGGGCTCGTCAAGCACGCGCAGAAGCTGGCAGCCACCCACGATCTCGTCACCGAGACAGGCCAGGAAGACCGCCCCGGCTTCGGCCATGACCGCGAGGTCATAAGTACGGAGGCCGGTGCGCCCGAAGGCCTCGAGATCGTAGACCTCCAGGATGTCAAGCAGGTCGTGCCCTGGATGGCGGACCCGTTCCACGCGAAGCTCGGCCGCGAGCGGAGGCAGGTCGGAGAGCGGCGCCATTACCCAGCGGCCCTGCTGCTTCACGACCAGCGGCAGGTTGGGGTCGACCTCGGTCAGGACGCGCCGAGTCCGCGGGCTGGGATTGAGTGTCTGCGCCGGATCGTTGGCCACCGCGACGGCCGCGGCCACGATCTCGACCTCACCGGTTCGCCGAGCCGCGGCGACAGCCGCGGCCGCCGGCTGCGCATGGACCTCGTCATTCGACCCGGGAGCCGAGCACACGGTGCCATCGGCCAGCAGAAGCGCCACGCCCTCCGCCTGCCGCGTGACGCTCTCGGCCGGCGCTTCTGCCTCCGCGGGCCGATCGGCCGCCCTCAGCGCGGCGGCCTTCGCCGCGTCGATCAGACGCCCGAGCTTGGGAGAGAGCTGGTCTTTGTCCACCCTCGCTCCTAGAACCACAGTTGGAAGATGAGAGTGGTCGTAAGCATCCCGAGTATCGCGCCCAACAGGACCTCCATCAGCGAGTGGATGCCCGATTCCATCCGGCTCTGGCCCACCAGCGCAGCCACAAGGAGCACGATGGCGCTCACCAGAAGTCCTTCTCGAGTCTCCCCCACGATGAACGTCACGGCCGCCCAGCCGGCGAACGCCAAAGCGGTGTGGCCCGATGGCAGGCCACCGGACAGCGGGGTCCCCTTCCTCCTCGCCGCCTTGACGACGATGACCAGCACGATGACCACCCCGAAGGACACAATGGTGAGGTGGGTCGACGACCGTCTGATGGCCGTTAGTAGCTGCAATGAGAAGTTGGTCAGATGATCGGCCAATATGACATAGGCGACGGCAAGTGCGTTCACGGCCGCCACCAGCACCGCTCCTGCCGCGAGGTCCTTGGCGGCCTTGGCCTTGTGGTGGAATTCGTCGGTGAGAATGTCCACCACGGCCTCGATGGCCGAGTTCACCAACTCCATCATGAGCACGAAGCTGATGGCGATGAGAATCGCCACCAGTTCCAGCTTCGACAGATTGAGGAACAGGCTGAGGATCAGCACGCCCAGCGCGACGGCGAAGTGGATGCGCATGTTTCGCTCTCTGCGCACCGAATCGACGATGCCCTGGAAAGCGTGATTGAAGCTCTGGAGTAGCGTCGTCTTGCGCTGCGGAGCCATGGACCTCCCCCGTCTACTTTGGAGCAAGGCTGCTGAAGAATAGCGCCTCGTGACCAAGGCTTTGTTCCTCAGCAGCCTCCTTCTAGCCTACCAGGGCTTGCCCTTTTCGGCGAGTGCGGGCAGAACGCGGCTCAGAGGTCCGAGGGCGTCAACAAGAGCCTGCTCGCGCACGCGCATCTCGCCTTGGTCTGCTTCATGGTCGTAGCCCAGCAGGTGAAGCACTCCATGGATGAGCGTCCAGCTCAGTTGAAGGTTGGCGGAGCGACCATCCTCAAGCGCGTAGCGCGCGACCACCGCCGGGCAGACGATCAACTCACCCGCCGCCTCGTCGCCCAGGGTCCGCGGCCAGTCGGCCGCACCTTCAAGGGCGCGGAAGGAGAGCACGTCGGTCGGTTCCTCCAGACCCCGGTACCGCCGGTTGAGGTCGGTGATGGTCTTCTCGTCGACCAGGGCGACCACCAATTCACCGGCCACGCCCTCAGCCTGAAGCACGGCCTTGACAAGCTCGACGATCGGCTGGTCACCGCCGGTGAGACCCACCTGGTCGACCACCTCAACGACGCAGTTCACCGGTCGTCACCGGAGCGGTCCCCCAGCTCCGGCGATACGGAGGAGGCACCGTCGGCGCTTGGGGATGCCGTGGCGCTTGGGGGGCGAGCCGGGCGCCCAGCGCCCGGCTCGCGGACCCGCGATTCTCTGGGAGCGCGGGGTATCGGCCGGTCTTCCCGGTCGGGATAGCGGATGCGGTGCCCGACGAGGCCCAGCAGGCTGACGTCGAAGGAATCGCGAATTTTGTGCAGATCTCCCTGCGTGAGCGCTGATTCGTCCAACTGTCCGTCCTCGATCTTCTGCTTCATGATCTCCTGGATGACCCCTCGGATCTTCCGCCTGGTGGGGTTCTCCATGGCACGGACGGCCGCCTCTACGCCATCCGCCAGCATGATGATCGCTGCTTCCTTCGATCTGGGCTTCTGCTCCTCGTATCGATAGCTCTCCTCGTAGACCGGGCCCGATGAAGACTCCTTGGCCTTGTGATAGAAGAAGGCCAATACCGAAGTGCCGTGGTGCTGCTTGATGATGTCCACCACCGGTTGTGGTAACCCGTAGAGCTTCCCGAGGTGTTCTCCGTCCCGCACGTGAGCAGTGATGGCGAGCCTGGAGAGATTTGGACTCAGGCGGTCGTGCGGATTGTCCACGTAGATCTGGTTCTCCACGAAGTACTCGGGCCGGATGGTCTTGCCGATGTCATGGTAGTACGCGCCTACCCTCGCGAGGAGTGGATTGGCGCCAGTCACCTGAGCCGCGGCCTCGGCGAGGTTTCCCATCTGGATGCTGTGGTTGTAGGTGCCCGGCGCCACTTGGAGCAGCTTCTTGAGAAGCGGGTGAGCCGGATCGGCGAGCTCGAGCAGGCGCAGGGGGGTGGTCAGGTTGAACACAGTCTCAAGGGCGATGAGCAGAACGATGGTCAGTACGCCGGCCAGGAAGCCGTTGGCGAAGCCCCAGACGCACGCGCGCAGAGCGGCGCCCGCGGAAGCGCCGGTCGCCAACTCGGCGGCAAAGATCGTGAAGGCAGCAAGGAACATGGTGGCAAGACCGGCCGCCATAAGCGCCGCCCGCTTGGTGACGCGCGAGACCAGATACAACGACAAGGCGCCGACCACCAGGGCGACGAGCGCGAAGCGCAGCTCGAAACCGGTCAGCATGCCGATGTTGAGCGAAGCCAGGACAACCGCCAGTAGGGCACTGCGAGCGTTCAGGATCACGGCCACCGTCATGCCGAGAGCCGCAACGGGAATCACGTAGGCCGACATCGGATGGATGACAAGTAGCCGTGCGACGATTGTTCCGCCCAACAGCAGCAGGACGAGCGCCAGCAGCATGTTGTTGCCGAAACCTTCGGTGGTCTTGTTGAACCGGCGAAGCAACCTGGAGAAGAGCGCCGTCTCGAGCGCGACTATCAGGAAGATTCCGAGCCAGACCCTCCACCCCGACCTGGACTCAGTGAGGCCGAGCGCCGCTAGGATGAGTTTGTGCTGCACCGTGAGGGTCTCCCCCTTCTTGACCACGGTCTCGCCCTTGGTCACCGTTAGGGTCACGGGCCTCACTTGATCCATCGCCTCCTGCTTGCGGGTCTGCGTCTGGGCCTCGTTCACCGACTGGTTGGGCCCTACGTAGCCGGCGGTGATCTCGTAGACTGCGTTTGCCGTCGCAGTCGATACCGCCAGCGCGTCGGCGATGGACCGCAGGTTGAGACGAGCGGCATCGAGCGAGGCGGCCGTGATGCGGCCCGCATAAAGAGTCTTGAGGGCGCCCAGGGCCTGGCTCTCGATCAAGGAGAATGTGGCCTTGTCGGACGAGAGCAGATACTCGCGGCTGGTGGCCAACACACTCTGAGGGGCGATAGCCTCCAGCTTCACGAGTATTTGGGCCTGACTGGCGGACGATAGCTCCCCCCTGAGCGTCTCGACCTGCTGCAAGAAGCCTTCCATGGCAGCTGTGGCTTTCGGCAGCGCAGTCGGGTCGGGCACGTATGCCGGCTCGACCAAGTCGGCTACCTGCGCCTTGAGGTCCTCGGTGGCCTGGGCATCCATGACCGTGACGGGCTTGTCCGCCACCACGGTGCGGGGCGCGGGCCGCCCGACCGAGAAACCCCGCAAGGCCGGGACGTACTCGGTAGAGATGACCGTGGCCAATCCGATAGCAAGGCAGATCATCAGAACGAGCTCGAATCGGCCTGGACGGCGCCCTTCGATCCAATCGCGGAAGTCCGCCAGCCGCTCGCGCAGCAAGAAGAGATATCGATTCATGTTCCTGCGCCGCTAGTCGGCCGCGGCGGCGCTCCTCCGGCCGCCTCGATGCCGCTCACCCGCACTGGAGGATGCCTGTTTGCGCACCGGGTGATGCTGTTCGCCGTACGTCTTGTACGCCGAGACGATGTCCTGAACCAGCTTGTGGCGCACCACGTCCTGGCTGTCGAAATAGACAAAGGTGATATCCGGGATGCTGGCTAGGACCTCGCGCACGTTGATGAGACCCGAGTGTTGGCCACGCGGCAGGTCGATCTGCGTGATGTCGCCGGTGACGATCATCTTCGAACCGAAGCCCAGACGGGTGAGGAACATCTTCATCTGCTCGGGTGAGGTGTTCTGGGCCTCGTCCAGGATGATGAGCGAATCGTTGAGGGTGCGGCCGCGCATGTAGGCGAGCGGGGCCACCTCGATGGTTCCCCGCTCCAGGTGTTCGGTCAGCCGATCGCCGTCCATCATGTCGTAGAGCGCGTCGAACAGCGGGCGGAGATACGGGTCCACTTTCTCCATCAGTCCGCCGGGAAGAAAGCCCAGCTTCTCCCCTGCTTCCACCGCCGGCCGGGTGAGGATGACGCGGGCAACGGCGCCAGACAGCAGGGCCGAGGTGGCCATGGCCATGGCCAGGTAGGTCTTGCCGGTGCCGGCAGGCCCGATGCCGAAGGTGATAGTGTTGGTGCGGATGGCATCCACGTATGCCTTCTGGTTGACGGTCTTCGGCCGGATGCGCCTGCCCCGGTGCTCGAGGATCACATCGCTCACGATCTGCCCGAGGTCTCGGGTCCAGTCGCCGGTACCACCGCCGTTGCTGAGCGAGGCGGCCAGCCGGAGGGTGGAGCTGTCGAGACTCTGTCCGGAACGTACAAGGCCGACGAGCTCGTTCACCAGAGCCTGGCCGCGTTCCACCTCTTCGGCTGACCCATCCAAGGTCAGCTCGTTGCCGCGAAGGCTGACGTCACAGGGCAGCAGACGTTCGAGCGCGCGCAGATGGGCGTCGTGTTCGCCGACCAGCAGCGCCGCCACGTTGTTGTCGAGATCGATCTGCCTGGTGCAGCCCGCAGAGCTCAGGATAGGCGCTCCTTGACGAGGCGCGACGCCAGCTTGCCGTCCACCCGGACCCCGTCCTGCGCCATGATCGCAGCCATCACCTTGCCCATGTCGCGGGCGGAAGCCGCCCCGGTGTCGGCGATGACCTTCTCAACGAGCGCCGAGAGTTGGGCCTCGTCCATCTGCTTGGGCAACAAGCCTTCCATGATGTGGGCGGCGAACTCCTCGTGGGCCGCGAGGTCTTGGCGGCCGCCCGCTCGAAAGGCCTCGATCGATTCCTCCCGCCGCTTGAGCTCTCGGCGGAGAACGGCGAGCTCGCCGGCTTCATCGAGTTCCTGGCGGTTGCGCTTGGCCTCGTTCTGCAGCTCGCAGACGATCATCCGGAGGGCCGAGACCCGATCCTTGTCTCCTGCCTTCAGTGCGACTTTCACCGACTCCTGAAGACCAGCGAGTATGCTCACCGAAAATCCCCCAGCTTCTCTCCACCGAGGATATGAAAGTGGATATGTTGCACTATCTGATCGGCATCCCGACCCACGTTGCTAAGCACCCGGTAGCCGCTCTCCTTGATGCCCAACTGTTCGGCCGCCCGTACCATGAAGCGAATGAGAGCGTCGCCAGCACCATCGTCCAGCCCCGCGAACTCGTTCAACGACACCACGTGCTCGCGTGGTATCACCAGCACGTGCACACGAGCAATCGGGTGGATATCGCGAAAAGCGACGAAAGCGCCGTCTTCAAGAACGATGTCGCTCGGTATTTCCCCTCTGGCGATCCTACAGAAAATGCAGTCGTCCATGGCGGCAGATTATACTACCAATCCCCGAGCGCAAGCCGCGCGACCGCGATTGCGACCGGTCCCGCGGTCTCGGTCCTCAGCACGCTCCTGCCCAGTCTGGCAGCCACGATACCAGCCCGTTTGAACGCCTGGAACTCGCTCTCCGTCCAGCCTCCTTCGGGCCCCACCCAAAGCGCGACCGGCCGAGGAGATGCATCTGCTGCGCCTAGTTCGGCCAGACTGTCGTAGAGCGTGATCGGAGCGCCCGGCTCGAGGATCAGCGAGCGGGTGC
>PMIZ01000225.1 GCA_003157225.1 Actinomycetota bacterium
GTTGGGCTACCGGCCGCCTCGATGTCTTCGCCAGAGGGACTTCCGGTGAGTTGACGCATCTCGGCTACAACGGCTTCTGGTCGACGGACTGGCAGGATCTGGGTGGAAGCATCGCCCTGGGCTCCAGCCCTGCCGCCATGGCAAGCGCCGTTCACCCCCTCGACGTCTTCTACCGGGGTGAGGACGACAAACTCTGGCACAAGTACTACTCGGGCAGTGCTTGGTCGGCCCTGGACAGTCAGCCCGGCGCCATCGCCTCCTCTCCGGCGGTTGCCTCGGTTGGCAGCGGCAGCCTTCAGGTCTTCGCGTGCAGCACCACGGGGACACTGCTGCTGAACACCTTCGATTCCAATACCTGGTCCGGCTGGCTCAGCCTGGGGGGTGCCATCAAAGCCGGCTCCGACCCGGCGGCGGTCTCCTGGGGCCCCGGCCGCCTTGACATTTTCGTCCGTGGCACCGATGACGCACTCTGGCATATGGCCTGGAATGGCGTAGCCTGGACCGCCTGGGAGAAGCTCGATGGGACGTTGACCTCCAGTCCGGCAGTCGCCTCCACCACGACGGGTCGCCTGGACGTGTTCGCGCGTGGCGTGGGCAACACCTTATGGCATCGGTCCTATTCCGAGCAGAATGGGTGGGATGCTTGGGAGAACATGGCCGGCGGAATGGTGACTTCTGCTCCAGGGGCAGTGAGTTGGGGTGTGAACCGCATCGATGTCTTGGTGCGCGGCGCCGGCAACGCGCTCTGGCANNGCCTACACTCACCTCGAAGTCATCCCGCAAGGAGGGATTGCCATGGATCTGAAGCGCGTCGTCTCTACTCCGCTCACGGGCCGCCATAACCGATTGGCGGTAACCCTGTGTGTCGGTATCGTCGTCGCAGTCGCCCTTGTACTCTCGGTCGTCTCGCTCGCTTTCGCCTCTGCACCGAGCTTTCCCGACGTGCCTGNNCAGCAGTTTGCCAAGATGATCGTGCTGGCTGGCGGCTACCCGGTCTCGGAAAGCGATGTTTCGCACTTCGTTGACGTTGCGGCAGGCGGACCCGGCGCTCTCTATCCGGACAACTACATCGCCGTTGCCGCCGCCAACCATCTGACCGTAGGAAAGACCGCGTCCCACTTCGACCCGTACTCGCTCGTGACTCGCTATCAGGTAGTGACCATGGTCGTTCGAATGGTCCTCAACCTGCAGCCAGACCTGCTCACCATGCCTCCGACCGGGTTTGTGGGCTCACCCGGCTGGGGCAACGATCCCATCCACGGTCCCAATGCGATTGTCGCCGAGTACAACGGCTTGCTTGCCGGCCTCGATCTGAGCGCTCTCAACCCGTACGGCTTCATGACCCGGGGCGAGGCAGCGGTGGTGCTTCACAACGCCCTCGTCAAGCTCCACCCGGTAACCACCACTACCAGGCTTGCCTCCACCACGCCCGCCGTGCCGACCGCGACCACCGCTTCAACCACTACCACAACGTCGGGTTCCACCACCACAACACCCATCGCCTCCACCACCACGACCACGACGGTTCCCAGTTCGACTCCACCTACAGACTATGCTGTCGCCGGGCTGGAGCAGACCCAGGTGGTGCTGACCGTGCGTGACCAGTTCGGCAACCCGCTTCCCAACGCGGATGTCCACTTGACGAGCACAGCCCTCGAGGGCACCACCAACCTAGTTGTCATGAGCAATGTCGACATAGGCCTCACCGACGGGAACGGGAACGTCGCGCACTCCTGGGCCCAGAACGCCGCCGGAGCGTGGGGAGTTGAGCAAGTGACGGCCACAGCGAGCAGTCTTACCGTGACCGCCCGCATCGTCCAGTGGATCTACGACGACAGATCCACGCACCACGTGAGCGCCGCGGCCGGCCAGCAGAAGGTCACCGTGGCTTCCGGTTTCGCACTCTGGAACGGCGACCTACTACAGGCCCATCTCAACCCGGCCGGCTCCTCCCTCGGCAGCGGCACGTACGTGTGGTCGTCGAGTCTCGTCTTCACGGTCTCCCACTCCTGGGTCTCCGGAGAGGCCTTCTTCGTAGAAGCGAACAGCACCAACACCGACAACGAGCCCAACTGGATATACAACGTAGTCCCATGATCCCGGGCTTCTGAGTCTCCGAGACCCCGGCAGGCGAAGCGGGCCTAACTCCCGAAACAAGTCCTTGCCTGCCGGGCGGGCTCGGCCTAGACTCTTGTCGTTGGCCTGGACCTTGTCCACGGTGCTCTGCTATCCACGAAACTGGGGGAATCCGTGCGTCGCGAATCTATTCTTTCTTCACTCTCCGGGACGCTTCGCCGTCGGCTCCTCATGAGCGTATGCGTGGTCGCCGTTATCGCGGCCGCCCTGCTGATCGCGTTGGTGCCGCTCGCCTTCGCCGACACGGTCAGCTTCCCGGACGTGCCCGCGTCCCACCCCTACTATACGGCCATCCTCGATCTCGCCTCCCGCGGCATCGTCGGCGGCTATGCCAACGGCAATTTTGGGCCCGCAGATGATGTGGCCCGGCAGCAGTTCGCCAAGATGGCGGTGCTCACGGGTGGATATCCGGTTTCGGAAGCCAACGTTTGCACCTTCGTTGACGTGCCCAAGGGCGGGCCGACCACTCTCTACGCGGACAACTACATCGCCGTCTGCGCGGCCGCCGGCATCACTACCGGCAAGACCGCCACCACCTTCGATCCCGGGGGGAATATCACCCGCTACCAGGCGATCAGCATGGTGGTAAGGATGGCGGACAACCTGCATCCGGGTCTCATCGCCGCCCCGCCGGCCGGCTACTCCGGCAGCGCGGGTTGGGGTGCGAACGCCACCCACGGGGCCAACGCCCTGCGAGCGGNNACCTCCACAACCTGCTTCTCAAGACAAGCGCTGCCACCACCTCGGCAGCGTCGACCACCACCACCGGTGCCTCCACGACAACCACCGCGGCGTCGACTACGACCACCTCGAGCACGACCACCATCACGGCGCCGTCAACCGGGTATGAAAGCCAGGGCGGGCTCCTTCTGGCGCCTGGGTCCGGACCCGCCGTGGCTTCGCAAGGCACCAACCGTCTGGACGTCTTTGCGCGCGGTGCCGACAGCGCGCTTTGGTGGAAAGTCTGGGATGGCTCCGCGTGGGGATCCTGGGCCAAAGTCGGAGGCATGATCACTTCCGATCCGGCCGCGCTCTCCTGGAGTCGCGACCGCATCGACGTGTTCGCGAAGGGTCCGAACGACCACCTGTGGCAGATCACCTATTCTGCGGGTATCTGGTCGGCGTGGCAGGATCGTGGGGGCATTCTCACCTCCGCTCCGGCTGCGTGTACGGGAGGTCCCAACTCCCTGGGGGTCGTTGTCCGTGGCCCAGGCAACGCGCTCTTCGCCATCGTCGGCGACGGCACTACCTGGTCCGGATGGATTCAGCTTCCTGGTATCTGGAACTCGGCTCCGGCATGCGTCGTGGCCTCGCTCGGCACAATGGACGTTTTCGTCACCGGATTCGACTATAAGCTCTACCACGGTCACTGGAACGGGT
>PMIZ01000398.1:0-5529 GCA_003157225.1 Actinomycetota bacterium
ATCCTCACCAACGATCACGTGGTCACGCTCGACGGCAACGTGCTCACCGGCCAGACCATTACCGTGAATCTCAGCACCGGCGAGTCATTCCCCGCGACCCTGGTCGGTAGAGACGCGGCAAGAGATATCGCGGCCATCAAGATAGCGAGTACGGGTCTGCTGCCGGTGACCTTCGCGCCGCCGAACGACGTTCAGCTTGCCGAGTGGGCGATAGTGATCGGAAGCCCGCTCGACTACCGCAACAGTGTCAGCCTGGGGATCATCAGCGGACTCAACCGGAGCTTCGACCTCGGCAACGGGCAGACGCTCACGGGGCTCGTACAGATGGATGCCGCCATCAGCCCCGGCAACTCAGGAGGCGGTTGTTTCGATACCAACGCCCACTTCGTGGGCATGCCGGAACTCTACCTGCCCCCGGGACAGACCGGAGCCGAGAACATCAGCTTCGCCATCCCGAGTGACGTCGTGCAGACCGTGGCCAAGACGCTCGT
The DNA here is from genome assembly GCA_003157225.1 of Actinomycetota bacterium. The sequence goes on from PMIZ01000398.1 coordinate 492, forward strand.
GGGGAAGTAGGCCCGGGAGGCATCGCTCCTCGGCGAGCTGCTAGCTCGAGGGCACGAGCACCAGCCGCGTGGACGAGCGGGTCCGCCAATAGTCGAGGGCCTTTATCAGCGTCGGCTGGGGCAGAGGCCTGGCGGCGAGCAGGCGCACCGAACCGACGGCCTTGCCGTTCACGGTGAAATCGACCCTGCCGACAACCTCGCCCCCGGAAAGCGGCAGGAGGCCGCTCTGGTTCAGGTGGACCACTCCGGTGGCGACGTCGGTCTTGAAGAGGCGCGCCGTGAGGGGACCCTCGGCCACGAGACTGACCTGCGGCGCTCCCCCGTCCAGCGTCTGTAGTTCGGTGACGGGGCGGCCGGCATCGACGAGGACGGTCACCGGGTAGAGGCTGAATCCATATTTGAGAAGGGCTCCGGCCTCTTCCCAGCGAGTGTTGCTGTCGGCTGCTCCCAGCACGACCGTGAGGAGGGACACACCTTCCACCTTGCCGGACGAGACCAGGCAATAGCCCGCGGCCGGAGTGGACCCGGTCTTGACGCCGGTGACCCAACTGTACTTGGGCAGCAACTTGTCCGTGCCCACGAACCGGCGCGGCTTCTGCCCGGGCAGGGTAGGCAGGCAGAGTCCTTCGGTGCCGACTATGCGTCTGAACAGTGGGAACTTCATGGCATATTGGGCCGTGGTCGCCAGGTCTTTGGCGGAGGAGTAGCCCCCGTCCTTGTTCAGCCCATTTGGATTGGCGAAATGGGTGTTCCTGAGCCCCAGCGCCTTGGCCTTGGCGTTCATCCTCGCGACGAAGGCTGGAACGGTGCCGGCCGAGGCTTCTGCCAGCGCGATAGCGGCGTCGTTGCCGCTCGGGATCAGAAGAGCCCTCAGGAGGTCTTCCACGCTCAGCACTTCTCCCTGCGCCAGGCGGGCTACCGACCCGATGGTTGAGACCGCGTTCGCGGAGACGGTCACCTTCGCCCTGGGGTCGAGCGTCTCGAGAACCACGATGGCCGTCATGATCTTCGTGGTGGAGGCTACCGGCAAGCGCGCGTTGGCGTTGTGAGAGTAGAGGATCTTGCCGGAGTCGGCGTCGATGAGTATGGACGCCTTCGCACTGATGTGAGGGAGCGACGGTTCGCCGCTAGGGAAGTGGGACGAGACCGTCACTTCGGGCAACCGGGCGGATGATGAGTCCGCTCGGGCCGGCGCCGACACCGCGAAAAGCAGCGCCATCTGCGTTACCGCGAAGACGAGGGCGATGACCAGCCAGACCGCGCGGGCCGACCGTCCGCCTGAGGCATTCGCCCCGTGTTTCGCACCTCTCATCTGGGCGACACCTTCATCCGTCTCCCAGCCCGCGCGCCCTCGGGCGCGACCTCGTCTACTCGAGCAGCGACGCCTGGTTGATGACCACCGGCTCCAGAGGCACGTCGCTATGCGGCCCATGGTTGCCCGTGCGCACACCCGCGATGGAATCGGCGATGTCCATGCCGTCGACCACTTTGCCGAACACCGCGTAGCCCCAGCCGTTGGGCGTGGGGGCGGTATGGTTCAGGAACTCGTTGTCCACCAAGTTGATGAAGAACTGGCTGGTCGCGCTGTGGGGGTTGGAAGTGCGTGCCATCGCGATGGTGCCCCGGCCGTTCTTGAGTCCGTTGGCGGCTTCGTTGTTGACGGAGCACTCGGCGGGCTTCTGTTGCATGTCGGAGGTGAAGCCTCCGCCCTGGATCATGAATCGCGGGATGACGCGATGGAAGATGGTGCCGTCGAAGAAGCCCGACGCGACGTAGTCGAGGAAGTTCTTGGTGGATACCGGAGCCTTGATCGAGTCAAGCTCCAAGGTGATGTCACCTTTCGAGGTGCTGAGGAGCACTCGGGGATTCGTCTGCTCTGCCATGTCGTTCCTCTTTCTTGGCTGGGTTCCGACCGACCGCGCGGCACGACCCGGTCTCCTGACTGCTCGGTTGCTATTCTCCCATTCTTCGCCCGGATGGTCACGCCGGGCGAAGAAGCAGGGTCGCCCGCCCTCCCCGGCGCACTGCCGGCTCAGCGTGCCGTTAGCTTGCGGGCTTCAGCGTCCCGCCGGCGGCGAGACCGTAGGTCTTGCCGCCAAACGCGCTGTTCGCCGAGTTGCGCGAGTCGTAGTAGACGGTGTGCCCGTTGCCGACGATGTCGGTGATGCTCGTGCCTGAGATCGCGCCGGAGAGAGTCAAGGTGCTCAGATACGAATCGGCCGTGACGGACCAGGTGCTCGTGGCGTCTAGCGTCAGATTGGCTTCTTTCGCGCCGTGGTCCGCGTTGATGGCGCCCGCGAGGAAGGACGAGTTCGCGAGGCTCAGGGTGAGCGAGCTGAGGTTGTCGGCAACGAGATCTCCGATGAGAGTCTGCCCGTCGGCAGCCACCAATACGCTGCCACCGTTCGACCCGCTTGTTCCCCAGTCGCCCGAGGCTGCCTTGACGAGCACGCCCGAAGCGCAGGTGAGCTGCACGCCGCTGAGGTTAATGACCCCTGTCGAGTTGGTCACGTAGAACAGAGGCCCTGGCGTCCCGGAATAGGCGAGAGCACCACCCTTCATGGTGAACGTCCCTTTGGTGCCCGTGGCGTCGCCGGACATGCTCTGATAGATCATGACTCCCCACTTGTCGGCCACGCTCGAGGAGAGGGTGACGTCGGTGAGGTCGATGCTGTTTCCCCCCTCGATCACCGCCGCTTCGGCTCCGGTGGCTTCGTAGGTGCCGTCAGTGACGGTTATGAGGCCGGTGGAGTAGACGGCGGGGGAATCCTTGCCGCTGGCCAGGGCGCTGCCGCCGCTCGCGGTTATGGTGCCCCCGCCCCGGTCGGTCGCCAGCGGAGCGGAGTTCGCGCCTGCCGTAGTGATCTTCACGTTGTCAAGCGTGACCGCGCCGCCTTGGGTCGCCATGACCCCGTGCCCTCCAGCACCCGTCGCCTCGATGGTGACGTCGGAGAGACTCATCGAGGAGCCCTCGCCGGTGGCGAACGCCCCGTTGGCCCCAGACCCCGTGGTGGTAATGGACCCGCCGGAAACCGAGATGGAGCCGCTGGAGGTCGCCACCACTGCCGCGTTGAGCCCGTAGAAGCTGCTGGAGTCGTCGGACGAGGAGTCGCCGCTCGTCTCGATCTTGGCGTTGGTCACCGTCAGCGAGCCGCCGTCGGAGACAAGGATGGCCGACTGGTCGTCCTGCGACGCGGTGTAGGTCTGGTCCTCCTGGCTCTTGGCGCCGCCGCTTTGCGTGTAGCGCGCCTTCGTGGGATACACGGCCGCGCCGCCACTCCCTCCCGGGGCGCCGGAACCGCCGCCGGGAGGCGCGCCCGGGCTACCGCCAGGCGGTGCGCCGGTCGCGTCTGAGACGCTCGAGGTCGACCCTGCGACCGAGGTGGCGGCCGTGCTGCTCGATCCTTTGGAAGCGCTGATCGGACCACAGCCGGCCAGCAGAACGCACATGACCAGCACCAGGCACAAGCCCAGAACCTGCGCGGAGATCAGGATCTTCCTGCGCGCTCTACCTCTCCGTCGCATCTCCTCGTGCCTCCTGGTTGCTGCGGCCCTATGGTCCATTCCTTTATCCATGACGATAGCCTCGGGCGCATAAGCGCCGCGTAAGTAGTATCTTCGCTTCCAGATATCTAGACCAGGAGCACACGTCATGCTTGACATCCCAGATCTCGACCCGCAGTCGCTCTCTGACCACTGCGCGGAAAACCGCGAGAGCTGGAACGCGGACAGCGACACCTATCAGACCGACCACGGCCCCCAACTGGCCGCCTCGGGTGGTCTGGCCTGGGGAGTATGGCAGATACCCGAGGCGAGTCTGCAGATCCTAGGCGAGGTGAAGGGCCGGGACATACTCGAGTTGGGGTGTGGCGCCGGACAGTGGTCCATCGCTCTCGCCAAGGCAGGGGCACGGCCGGTCGGTCTCGATCTGTCCGAGAAGCAGCTTTCCCACGCGCGCGGGCTCATGGCGGCAGCCGGCGTAGAGTTCCCTCTGGTGCACGCCAGTGCCGAACAAGTGCCTCTGCCCGACGGGAGCTTCGACATCGTGTTCTGCGATTATGGCGCCATGACCTTCGCCGATCCCTACGCCACCGTGCCCGAAGTGGCGAGGCTGCTGAGGCCGGGAGGCCTGTTCGCCTTCTCTGGCGCGACCCCGATAATCGAGATGTGCTACGCGGAGGGGAGCGACCACCCGGGCGATCGCCTGCTCATGGACTACTTCAGCATGTGGTCCTTGCCCTGGGAAGGCTACGTGGAGTTCATGCTCCCCTACGGCGCCTGGATCCGTCTCTTCAGGGCCCACGGTTTCACCGTCGAGGATCTGGTGGAGCTGCGCCCGGGACCCGAGACGGCTAGCACCTATCGGGACGCTTCGGATCGTGACTGGTACCGGCGCTGGCCGGGCGAGCAGATCTGGAAAGTGCGCAAGGAGGCGTAACGCCCCAACGCCCTCTTTCAGGGATGTCAGTCGGCGTCGATCGGTAGACAAGGCACTCGGTCTGTCGACACCTCCGCCATCTGTAGCTCCGCGACCAACTGGTCCAGAAACAGGCCCACATCGGTGACGATCCCTATCGTCTGAAAGCTTCCCCGGTCGGCCAGCTTCGTCACGACGGCCGGGTTGATGTCCACGCATACCGTGGCTACCGATGCGGGCAACAGATTGCCGGTGGCGATGGAGTGAAGCATGCTGCACANNCACGTGCTCGCGCATGGCCTGCTGGGCTTCCACCGCGTCGGTGATGACGTCGGGAAGGGGGCCGTCGTCCCTGATGGAGCCGGCCAGCACGTAGGGGATGTTGGACCGCGCCACCTCGTAGAACAGACCCGAGGTCAGCACCCCCTGATCCACGGCCTGCCTGATACCCCCGCAGCGCCGGATCCGGTTGATGGCCCGCAGGTGGTGTTCGTGGCCTCCCTCCACCGACTCACCTTCCGAGAGGTTGATGCCGAGCGAGGTGTTGAAGAGGGCGGACTCGATATCGTGGGTGGCTACCGCGTTCCCGCCCAGGACCACGTCGATCCAGCCCGCGGCGAC
>PMIZ01000398.1:5537-8549 GCA_003157225.1 Actinomycetota bacterium
CACGGCCGAGCCCATGAACTCGAAGGCCCGCGAAGCCCGATCGCGTCCCAGGGGTACGACTCGGATGCCGGTGGCGCCGACGACGATGGGATCTCCGGCCCTGACCTGGATCAGGGGCAGAGTATGGGCGGTGCCGCTCGCCTGGTCGATCACGATGCCGCAGTCCATCTCCGGCCAGCGTACCCTGATCCAGCGTCCGTCAAGTCGGACGAAGGTCTCCAGGTTGGTGGTGGAATAGAAATCCTCCGGGAATACCCCATCAGACGGCGCCGGCTCGAGGCGCACGTCCTTCTGCTCTACGAGCTCCACGCCGTGCTGTTGTAGGTCGCGGAGCAGGGCCGCCAGCTGTTCCTCGGAGGCGGCGCTCACTCGAAGCACGGCGAGCGAGGGATCGTTCTTTTCTCTGCCCATGCGGAAGCGCAGTATGCGGTACTCGCCTCCGCGTTCGAGGATGTCGTCGAGCACCCGGGGCAGCAGCAGCGAATCGACTATGTGACCTTCGAGCCTGATGTCTTCGTATGCGTTCATGCGGCAATTGTATCCTGACGGCCAATCCTCAAGTCGCGCTCGCCAACGGCCGATAACGAGCCTGAGCACAGGCACCATCTCTCCCGCCCGCGGAGGTCCCATTGTCGCTACGTCGGAGGATTTACCTACTCACTATCGCTACCTTTGTCGCGGCGGCTGTGGCGATCTTCGTGATCTCGCAGCTGGCGTTTGTAGACGACGGCAGGTGGACTACGGGGGTCTACTACGTCATGGCGGTGCCTATCGGCGTGGTCTTAGTGCTTGCCTTCGTGATGTGCGCCATCCTGGAGAGGTCCCTCTTCCGCCGTCTGAAGCGACTCACCGCCCAGTTCGGGATGGGGAGCTCCACTGCGAACCCGGCCTCCATCTCCGCGGGAGGAAAGGACGAGCTGGCCCTTCTTGCCGGCAAGATCAACACGAGCTTCGCCGAGTTGGAGAACACCCGCAGCCAGCAGGAAGAGCAGGCACGGAGTCTGGCCGAAGCGCTCGAAGAACTGCGGACGCGCCACACGGAGTTGGAGACGGCGCATCTGCGCCTTCAGCAGTTGCAGGAGGTGAGCGCCTCGCTCGGTGGAAGCCTTGAGATAGGCGATGCCCTAGGCCAGATGCAGGATGTCGCCCTGGGCATCTTCGAGGCCGACGAGGTCTGGCTGATGAGACTCCAGCCCGACCAACAGCAGTTGGTGGGACTTCGGGCCTTCTCCAACCGCCCCGAAGGCAATGCTCACCTTCCCAGGCTGTTCGGTTGCTCGGGTCCCGACGGAGTCCTTTCTCTGGGCGCGAATCCGCTGCTCACCGCCGTCTTCAAAGACGCCGAGCCGGCCTTCATCGAATCGATCACCGAGCTTGACGCGAGCGCGAGGCAGAAGTGGTTCAACGGCTACGTGCCGAACCTCGAAGGCTTCCACTCGCTCACGGCCGTACCGCTCTTCGCCGAAGACAAGGCAGTAGGCCTCACCATATCGGCTTCGGCCAAGCCCAGCCGCTTCACCAACGACAAGAAGTCCACCATTCTGCTCTTCGCAGCCCAGGTGGCCCAGGCGCTCGAGAACACGCGTCTCTACGAGGAGATCAAGGCGCTCGGCGAGATCGACTCGCTGAGCGGGCTGCATAACCGTCGCCGGGCCATGGAGCAGTTGGAGATCGAGGTGGCCCGGGCCCGCCGCTACGAGGGTACCTTCTCCATCCTTCTCGCCGACATCGACAATTTCAAGCTCTTCAACGAGACCTACGGCCAGCCGGCCGGGGACGAGATCATCAAACGGGTCTCCGCGATCCTCCACCACCGTAACCGCAGCTCCGACTTTGTGGGGCGGTTCGGCGGCGACGAATTCATCCTCGTCCTGCCGGCCACATACCGGGCGGGCGCTGCCACCGTCGCCGACCACATGCGGCTGGCTCTTGGCTCGCAACCCTTTATCGCGCCGAACGGCCAGGCCATACCGCTGCGCATGTGCTTCGGCGCCGCGTCGTTCCCCGAAGATGGGCACGACGCCAGCTCGCTTATCGCCATCGCTGATGCCAACCTCTATGAGTCCAAGCGCTGGGGCGGCGACACAGTCACCGTTCGCAGGGAGCCGATCGGCGGCGAGCACATCGACGTCACCGGCTTCAGCACGCTGGACGCTTTGGTGAGCGCCGTGGACAACAAAGACCACTACACGCGCCGGCACTCCGCTCACGTGGCCGAACAGAGCGCCGCCATCGTCAAGTCGCTGGGCTTCAGCAAGGAGCGGCAGGAAGTGCTGCGTGTCGCGGCCCTGCTGCACGACGTGGGCAAGATAGGTCTGCCCGACCGTATTCTGCGCAAGCCCGGGGCGCTCACTCGCGATGAAGAGGAAGCCGTTCGGCAGCATTCCCTGCTCGGCAGTCTGATGGTCTCGCAGCACCTTCCCGAGCTGGACGAAGTGCGCGAAGCCGTCGCGTCGCACCACGAACGCTGGAACGGCGCGGGCTATCCCGCGCAGCTGAAGGGGCGCGACATCCCGCTTCTCGGCCGCATTCTGGCCGTGGCCGACGCCTACTCGGCCATGATCACCGATCGGCCTTATCGAGCGGGTCTCAGCCTAGAGGACGCGAAGAAGGAGCTCGTCAAGGGCAGCGGCACGCAATTCGACCCGGAAGTCGTTCGGGTCTTCATGAACTGCCTCGAGTCACGCTCGGACGACAGCGCTAATCGCGACGCCCTGGCCGCGGGCGGGGCTCGCCTCCGAGCGGTCTAGCGACTTAGGGGGTTGTGCCGGCCCTGCACTGGCGCTGGGCGGCCAAGCGGATTGCCGTGTCGCTACACTCCTTGCACGGCCGCGCAGTGTCGTGACGCTTCGCTGTAACCCGCTTGGCCACCCAGCAGCAATGGGCAGGCGCAACCCCTGAGGGTAGCCACTTGTCTGTCTAGGATCCTGTTTCGAGCACTCGCTGCCCGTGCTTGCTCAATACGCCTCGACGAACAGTTCGTAGTAGGCCTGCGGATGCTTGCAGGCCGGG
>PMIZ01000002.1 GCA_003157225.1 Actinomycetota bacterium
GGGCGGCATGAGTGCCGATCCATCACTTTTCAGTGGTGCGCCCGAGGTCTAGCATAGTTCGGGAACCGATGCTCTTGTCTATTTGTGGCTACCCCGTGATGAGACTGGGATCACGCAACATTCCTGGGTAGAGCGGAATTGAGTTTCAGCGTCGGAGGAACCGCTGGAAGTCTTCTCCGGCACGTCCGGCCTTACAGGAAGCGGGCTCACGAGGCACTGACAATTTTCCGGGCTGTGAGAAGGGCGGGTGCGCCTGTTACCGCTGGGTGGTGCGGGAGTTCAGCCCGTATCTGACTGTTGGTTCAGAGACATGGAAGAAAGGGAGTTCGGGCAAAGACGGTGAACCTCCCACGGATTGGGTGGCCAACCAGAAAGGAGTGGCACAATGGGAAAGCGGATTCTCCTTGGAATGCTCACCCCGTCGTCCAACACGGCGCTGGAGCCCCTGACCAGTGCGATCGTGGCGGGGGTCCCGTCAGTGTCTGCGCACTTTTCACGGTTTACGGTCACCGAGATCTCCTTGAAAGACAAGGCCCTCGGCCAATTTGACGACACGAATATCTTGGAAGCGGCGAAGCTGCTCGCGGACGCCAAAGTGGACGTGATTGGATGGAGCGGGACCTCGGCTTCCTGGCTCGGGTTCGATCGCGATGAGCGGCTCTGCGCCCGAATCACCGAAGCCACGGGCACCCCCGCAACGACCTCAGTCCTGGCGCTGAACGAGATTCTCACGCAGACCAACCGGAAGCACTTCGGTTTGGTCACTCCCTACCTCGATGAAGTGCAAGAGAAAATCGTCGCCAATTACAAGCGCTCGGGGTACGAAGTGGTAGCGGAGCGGCACCTGGGCATCAGTGTGAACTTCGATTTCTCGGAGGTCACGGAAGACCAACTGCGGGACATGATTTGCGCCGTGGCGCGCCAGAAGCCCCAGGCGATCACGACCCTGTGCACCAACCTCCGCGCCGCCCACTTGGTCGATGTCCTGGAGAAAGAGCTGGAGATCCCCATCTACGATAGCGTGTCCACCGTCGTGTGGAAAGCATTGAAGATGGTGGGCTGCGATCCGCGTCTGGTGAAAGGCTGGGGGAGACTCTTTGCGGAAGTCTAGCCGAAAGAGGGGACCGATTCCGATGCGTCAGCGGCTCCGCTGTCCCAATCCGGAGTGACGAGGAAGGAGGGCACAAATGAGTCCGGCAAAGCCGACGAGAATTCGCTACCTGATTCTGGGCATGTCCATGGCGATGTATTTCATCACCTTCCTGGATCGCGTCAATATCTCCGTGGCCGCCCCGGCCATCGTGAAGGAATACGGATTCAATACCGTGCAGATGGGCGTCATCTTTGGCGCCTTCACCCTGAGTTACGCGGTGTTCCAAATGCCGGGCGGCTGGCTGGGGGACCGGATCGGCTCCCGGGTCATCCTACCCTTCCTAGTGACATGGTGGTCTCTGTTTACGGCGGCAACGGCCCTCGCCTCGGGCTATCGATCGTTCTTGAGCATCCGATTCATCTTCGGCATGGGCGAGGCCGGCGCGTTTCCCGCCACCGCCACCGCGCTCTCCCGCTGGCTCCGCCCCGAGGAACGGGGATTCTCGCAGGGCATGTTACAGAGCGCAACCCGCATCGGCTCCGCCGCAACGCCGCCCCTCATCGCGACGATCATCGCCTTTGCCGGCTGGCGGGCGGCCTTCGTGGCGTGCGCCTTTCTGGGTGTCGCCTGGGCGATCGGCTGGTGGCTGATTTACCGCAATCGGCCGGAGGAGCACCCCTGGGTGAATGACGCCGAACGGCACCACATCCTGTCCGCCCAACCTCAGCGGAAAGAGGTGGTGTCCACCCCCTGGAAAGCGATCCTCACGAGCAAGACGATCTGGGCGCTTTGCGTGAGCTACTTCTGCCTGATTTACACGACCTACATCTATTTCAACTGGTTCCCGACCTACCTGATGAAGGCGCGGAACTTCCCGTTGCTGAAGATGGGGGTGTACGCCTCGTTTCCCTTCATCGCCGGGGCGATCGCCAATACGGCGGGCGGCGCCTTCTCCGATTTCCTCATCAAGAAATCGGGTAACATCAAATGGGCGCGGCGGTCCATTCCCCTCGTGGGCATGATCGTGCTGGCGTTCTTCATGGTGCCGGGCGCGCTGGTCGAATCCGCGTACGTCTCCCTCGTCCTCCTCTCGTTGGCTCTGGCGTGCTCGGAATTCGGGATCGGCATCTACTGGGCGACCGCCCTCGATGTGGCGGACCAGCACGCCGGCACGGTCTCCGGGCTCATGAATACCTTCGGCAACCTCGGCGGGTTCTTTTCCCCCATTGTTTTCGGGATCATCGTGGACCGAACCCAAAGCTGGTCCATGCCGTTTATGGTGGCGAGCTGCGTGTCGGTGGTGGGCGCGCTGTTCTGGCTCTTCATTGACCCGACGGCGAGCCTGAAGACCGAATCGGGAGGCTAGTGGGTTGGTGGGCCACCCCCGATGAGGGGTCTGGGATAACTGAATGGGGGCGTGGGAGACCGGAGGCATTCCGCAAGAGCCTCGATGAAGACGAGTGGAGGGAAGAGTAGATGAAATTGCAAGGCAAAGTGGCCCTGATCACCGGGGGCAGTTCGGGTATCGGCAAGGCGTCGGCCCTATTGTTTGCAGAGGAAGGCGCCCGGGTCGCGATTGCGGTGCGCGACAAGGCCAGCGGGGAAGAGGCCTTGAATCAGCTGAGGAAGCGAGGACCGGGAGCCCTCTTCATCCCGACGGATGTGGCCAAGCTCGAGGACTGCCGCAACGCCGTGGAGACGACTCTCCGAGCCTTCGGGGGAATTCACATTCTGTTTAACAATGCGGGGATGGCTCTGGTCAAACCGCTGCACGAGACGACGGAGGCGGAGTGGGACACGATCATGGACACAAACCTCAAGAGCATCTTCCGCATGTCCAAGCTCGTCATCCCCCACATGATTGAGCAGGGCGGGGGTTCGATCATCAACACGGGCTCCCAGCTCAGCTTCGTCGCGGCCCCGAACTTCGCGGCGTATCTGGCCACGAAGGGGGCCATCGTGAACCTCTCGCGGGCCATGGCCGTCGATTACGCGAAGCACAAGATCCGCGTCAACACCTTGTGTCCGGGGGCGGTGGCGACGCCCTTGCTCTTGCGGCAATTCCAAGGGACCGATGGGCCGCAGGGGACCCTGGACCAACTCGCGGCCCTGCACCCGATGGGCCGCATAGGGCAACCGGAGGAGTTGGCCCCGGCGGCGCTCTACTTGGCCTCTGACGACTCCTCATTCGTAACCGGGTCCGCCCTGATGGTGGATGGCGGGTATACGACGTGGTAGGGCGTCTCTGATGATGCCAGGGCGAGGAGTTCTGCTTGCAGGAGAGCAAAAAAACGGAGAGTGCGCCGGGATAAACCGGCACGTTGGAGGGGATGCAAGAGCCCTGCAGGAAAGCGAGCGACGCCCTCCTGACCCTGAATCTTGCTGGTTTCCACCGCGAGGCGAGGCCTGAAGCGTAGACAAGGGCATCGGCGGGCGGGGTGATTGAGCTCCGAAAATTGCCTTCAGGATGCCGACCCAGACCTCTGAGGGAGAAGGCAACACGACGGGTCGCGTGAGACGCGAGTGGCTCGTCGGCCCTGTGTAGTCGAAGAACCCAGGCACGCCGCGAAACAACATGCACGAGAACCGGG
>PMIZ01000274.1 GCA_003157225.1 Actinomycetota bacterium
CGGGTACAGGTACTGGTCCACACGCCCAAAGCTGAGACCTGGTCCCCAGGCTTCGTTTTGCAGCACGACATGAACCAGCCAAATTGCCTGGAGTGCCTCGCAGAAGCTGCTCGCGGGCTTTGCGGGCACACGGGCACACGTCCCGGCTATGGTCTCCAGTTCCGCCCGACGCCGCGGCTCCGTTTCGGCGGTCGCCATGTTCCGGGCCAGTTCTGCATACCGTTCGGCAAACGCGGCGGCGGCATCCAGCGTGATCAGGACTGCATTCAAGAACTGGTACTTCTTGAAATCCTGCAAATCGGCGATGTCTAGGAGCTGCAGCTTTCCCTGGACTTCCTCGCGCACGCCGTCCAATCCCAGGCTGAGAAGGCGAGCGTAATCGATCGTTTCGTGCCCGTAGTGCACCCCGCTGAGCGAAGAGGGAGCAATCAGGAATGGGCCGCCGTGCATCCGGCGGATGTCGTCAGGCAGAGCCGCATTGAACTTATCCCAGGTGCACTTGCCGCGCCAATACGGGAGCGCGTCGTTGAGGAGCACCTTCTCTTCTTCACTGATCACCCCGAACGTATCCCAGTCACGGGACGAGAACTTCTCAGTCTCTCGGAGGATGTACTCCCACTGGATCTCGGGGAAGAGAATGCCGCCGCGCTTTTTGCTCGTAGACATCCCGACGATCAGTTCATCCTCTTGGATCATGACCGGTAGCTCTTCGAGAACCTTCTTGAGGGCCTTCGCTCTTCGCGTGATCTCGGGCTCTCCCTCGGTCTCCTGATAGGACTTCGTCCACCAGTAAGCCCTTTGGACGCAGATCTCCGGCATCCGGAGCATCTCGGAGCGCAACCTTCTGACANNTCTGACACGCCCGCTATCCACGCCACCGGCAACGCTTTCGACCTTGGTCTGCACAACCGAATCCGCCATGTCACGAAACCTCCGCGGTGTCTTGCTATCCACCCAACTGCACGTTCATCCCGTAACTGCCCAGCATTCGCCGCACGTGCTCCGCAAGCTCTTGGGCATCGGGCTCTGCTTCCAACTCGTGTGGTCTCCCGAGACGCTCATACTTGATGTCGCCGTATCGGTGGTATGGAAGCAGGTCAACCTGCTGCACCGACCTCAGCTGCGCCAAGAACCTCGCAAGGTCGGCCGCGCCGCTCCAAGTCACTGTGAGCCCGGGAATGATGGGGATCCGAACGATGATGGCCTTCCCCAGATCGTCCAGCTTCGCCAGGTTGGAGAGCATGAGGTCGTTCGAGACCCCGGTGTTGCGAAGATGATCAGCCGGATCTAGGCCTTTCACGTCGTAGAGCAGCAGGTCCGCTTCGCGGAGAATCTGGAACTGCTCCTCGGTGACGGCGTACCCGCAGGTGTCGATTGCGACGGGGATGCAGCTAGCCTGGCACTTCTTCATGAGCGCGTACGTGAACGCAGGCTGGAACAGGGGCTCTCCCCCGCCTATGGTCACGCCCCCGCCGGAGGCCAAGTAATAGCTGTCGTCCTTTCTCACCATCTCGAAGAGTTCATCGACGGTGAGATACTCCCCAAAAAAATCGAGAGCCCCCACGTGGCAAGCCCCAGTACAGTCGCCGCACGAGGTGCACAACGACCGATCGATGACGGCCCTTCCGTCTGCTCCGCTCATCGTGATTGCGCCCGCCTGGCACGCATCGACACAGCGGCCACAGCCATTGCAGCTGGCCGCGTCGTACTTGAGCTCCGGAAGCGCCCCCTGGCCTTCCGGGTTGCAGCACCAGAGACAGCGCAGAGGGCAACCCTTCAAGAAGACCGTCGTGCGTATGCCGCAGCCGTCCACGAACGATCCGTGAATGACGTGAAAACAGAGACCACGCTCGGCCCCAGCCCCGCGGACGGCGTCCCTCCGCACGCTCTCAAGACTCCCGGGCACGGTCAGATCTCCTGGTACATACCCAGTACGTGATGGCGAGCATAGTCGCCCGCTTTCGCGTCGAATGTGTAGTAGGGGTAGTCCATCGGGGGCCTGCTCAGCAGATCAAGCCTCGCCTCCTCCTCTGACGTCAACTGCCACCCTGTGGCCGCCAGATTCTCCTTGATCTGCTCTACGTTCCTCATCCCCACGATCGCAGACGCAACTCCCGGTTTCTTGAGCACCCAGTTGATCGCGGCCTGCGAGATGGTCGCGTTGTGGTTCTCGGCTATTACTGCGAGTTCTTCCACGATGTCGAACAGGCGCTCTGGGTCCACCGGCCAGAAGTCGTTCTTCATCTCGTTGAATCGCGTCCCCGACGGGTGGGGTAGTCCCCGCCGGTATCTGCCACCAAGGTAACCGCCGTGCAACGGGCTCCAGGCCAGAACCGACACCCCCTGGTCCTGGCAGGCGGGCAGCACCTCGTACTCGACCATTCTCGAGACCAGGGAATATCGGACTTCATGGGTCGAGAATCTTTCCCAACCGTTCCTCTCCGATATGGAGAGACCCTTCGTCACCTGCCACGCGGGAAAATTCGAACAGCCGATGTGGCGGACCTTCCCCTCGCGCACGAGGTCATCGAGTGCGCGCAGTGCAGTCTCGAGCGGCGTTAGCGGGTCGAACTCATGTATCTGGTATAAGTCGATGTAGTCGGTCTTCAGCCGCCTGAGGCTTGCGTGGCAGCCCTCGATGATATTCTTGCGCGACAAGCCGCCTTCGATGGGACCGGGCTTTCTGCCTGGATGGATCTTGGTTATCACGATCGCCTCGTCGCGCCGGCGGCCAAGCGCTGTCCCCAAGACCTCTTCGGACATCCCATCCGAGTACCTCTGGGCAGTATTGAAGAAATTGACGCCTGCGTCCAGCACCGTCCCGACGATGTAGTCAGCGTCCTTCTGGGTGATATGGCCCGTCCTCCCGTACAGCCCCACCGCCCCAAACTGCGCTGTACCGAGGCACACTTCCGAGACTCGCAGCCCCGTCCTACCCAACAACTGGTATCGCATTAGGCCTCATTCCCTCCCAGTCTCCGCCTCTGGAACACCCGGACCCCGCGCCATGCTCGTTGGAAACCGCCCCCTCTCCCGACCGAGCACCGCCCTTCTAGCTGCCAGGCCACACGACGCAGTCCCATTGAAACCTCAGCCGATAGCGCGCCCGGTCTCGCCAAGGCGACAACGTTGACCTGACTCCACAAGAGTAGTAAGTAGTACGATAGTAGAGTAGATGGTGCGGCTTTGTCAAGCGCCTCAACTCGGCGACGGAATCTGACTTCGGGGTCTCCTACTGTTCTAGAGCGTCCAGAAGCAGTTCGTCGGTAGGTAGCCACGTGGGCGTCTTGGCCAGCCGCTCTATAATATCCACGTATGTCGACATCTGCCGCGCCGCGTCGGTCCCTCTCGAGTACATGGTCGTGACGCCCAACAGCACGGCCGCGGCCGCTCGGAGTACGTCTTCGAGCGAGTAGTCTGTGTCCCAAGATGCCCGCATGATGATGCTCTCGATCGCGCCGCTCACAGCGAACGACACTAGTTCGTCGGCCACTGGGATCGAGACGCCGTTGTCGAGTCGCCGGCGGGCCAGGTCCTCAGTAGTCGTGCTGTTCATCTCCTTTATGGTCGCTTTCGCCATGTCAGTCATTTCGCTGTCTTCGCGCATGGCCTCCGACCGGATCAATGCGATGGCGTCTCGGCTCACCGACTTCATACCGAAATAGAAGCTGCTGACCTGAGCCAGTTCTCGCGCGATGGGGTCGCGCTCTTGAGCCCTGGCCGCCTCCGCCACAGTTCGCATCCAGTGGACAAAAGCACCGAAAACCTCCGCGAACACTTCCTGTTTGGATGGGAAGTAGCGGTAGAAGACGGGCGTGGAGATCCCAACCTCCACAACAATGTCATCTACGCGTGTTGCGTGGTAGCCCCTCGCGACGAAGAGCCGTGCGGCTGCGATCAGGATCGACCTGCGAACTTGCGCCGCCCGCTCGGCCGAAAGATCGTCAGCCGTCGCATTGCCAGCGCTCACCCTGGACGACACACGCGACTTGATCTCTTCGAGCGAAAGGCCCTCGGCTCTCAGTCGCGTGATCTCAGCGAGCAGCCCCAGATGGACTTCTGAGTAAATCGCTCGAGTCGGCGCCAGCTTCCGGGCCATTGGCAAGAGACCCTCGCGCACGTAGAAGTAGATGGTGCTCCGCGGCACCCGCGAGGCCTTCTCCAGCTCAGTGATTGTTAGCTGTTGCACGGGACTTCCTCCACTATGGGCCTCCGCTTACTGGTTACGATAGCAAAGTGTGCGCCCCGGTTCGAAGGAATTGGGGGCAAGCGCGGAACCACGGAATCCCACGTGACAGCCTGCCTGGCCGACCTGGTACCCCTTCAAGTCCCTTTGCGCGCGCCGAAGGCGACGCACCCAGCCGAAGACCCAGCCCCAAGCAGACGACACAGACGAGATGACCCCTCGTGAAGCACTGAGACTCGCAGGAGGCGCCGATGCGCATAGCATAATAGGATCGTAGCGGCCGTTTTTGCGCCCATCGCCTCTTGTTAAGGAAGTGCCTCACCTCTTGGCCCTGATGCACGCCACCAAGTGGTCGTTACCGACATCGCGCAGTACTTGATCGGTCTTCGCACACTCCGGCAGAGCACGCGGGCACCGGGGATGGAAGTGGCATCCGCTCGGTCGATGGAGAAGACTCGGCGTTTCCCCTTGAAGCACCATTGGAATCCGCTGTCGTTCGGCCACCGGGTCAGCGGTTGGAACCGCTGAGAGCAAGGCTTGGGTGTAGGGGTGCACTGGGTTGTCGAAGATCTCGTCTGTGTCGCCGATCTCGACGATGCGCCCCGTGTACATGACCGCGACCCGAGTGCTCAGATGATGGACCAACCATAGGTCGTGGGAGATGAACAGATAGGTGAGGCCGGCGATTCTCTCCTGCAGCTCCTTCAGCAGGTTGATGATCTGCGCCTGGATGGAGACGTCAAGCGCAGATACGGGTTCGTCGCAAACGATGAGCGAAGGATCTCCAGCAAGCGAACGGGCGATGGCCACCCGCTGACGCTGCCCACCCGATAACTCGTGGGGATAGCGTTCCATGAGGCCAGGGTCGAGCCCTACCATTTCGAAGAGCTCGGCCACGCGGCCTCGACATTCATTCCGGCCACGCCTCAGGTGATGAACGGTCAGCGGCTCTGTCACGATCTTGCCTATGCTCTGCCGCGGGTCGAGCGAGCTGGCTGGGTCTTGAAGCACGATGGCAGTGTGGCGTCGATAGGGGCGCAGTTGAGATTCTGAGAGGCTGGCAATGTCTTGGCCGTCGAGCAGGATCGAACCAGCCGTCGGCCTGTACAACCGCATGACACAGCGGCCCACCGTGGTCTTGCCGCATCCGCTCTCCCCAACCAAGCCGAGCGTCTCCCCTCTACGAATGGCGAAGCTCACTCCATCAACGGCCTTGATGTCGGCGACCTTGCGGCGCAACAGCCCCTTGGTGACCGCGAAGAACATCTTCAGGTCTTCGACCTGAAGTGCGCAACCGTCAACCGACGTCGGCGCCATAGTCCTCGTCCCTTCTGGCCAGGTGACAGGCTACGTAGTGACCGGGTTCCACCTGCTCTAGCGCGGGGTAAGCCTCTTGCCCGCATATGGGCTCCCTAAGCCGACAGCGCGGCATGAAGCTGCAGGTCGGAGGCAGATTGGGCAGGTCGGGCGCGCTACCTGCAATGGGCGCAAGTCTCTGCCCCCTTGCGCTTCGGCTAGGCACGCACCGCAGCAAATCCATGGTGTAGCAGTGCCGGGGGTTGAGAAGCACTTGATCCACGCTCCCATGCTCAACGATTCGGCCCGCGTACATCACATACACCCGTTGGGCATATCGGGCCACTACTCCCAGGTTGTGGGTGACGAGAACAAGAGCCGTGCCCGAGCCTCGGACCATATCGCGTAGGAGCTCCAGCAGCTGCAGCTGGGTTGTCGCGTCCAACGCCGTGGTGGCCTCATCAGCAATGACCAGGCGCGGGTTGCAGGAGATGGCCATCGCAGCCATGACCCGCTGCCGCATGCCCCCGCTGAACTGATGAGGGTAGTCGTTTATCCGCCCTATCGCATCCGGTACCCCCACCATGTTGAGCAACTCAATGCTTCGCTTGAGGGCGGCCTGATTCCCCATATGCAGATGCAGAACCAGCATCTCCCGGAGTTGATACCCGATTGTGAGAACAGGATTCAGCGACGTCATCGGCTCCTGGAAGATTATCGAGATCTTGCCCCCCCGCACCGACCGCACCTCCGGCGCGTTGGCCTCGTACTGCAACAGGTCACGGCCTTCGAAGATCGCCTTGCCCCCGACAACGAACCCCGGCGGGCTCGCGATAAGCCGCAGCACAGAGAGCTGGCTGACCGTTTTGCCGGAGCCGCTCTCTCCTACAAGTCCAACTATCTCTCCCTCGTTGATCTCATAGGAGACGCCATTCACGGCCTTCACTGCGCCGCGCTCGGTTCTGAACTCGGTTCTCAGGTCTTCAACCTCGAGTAGGTGCTCCACTACAGGACCCCTCTCAGCCTGGGATCGAGGGCGTCTCTGAGCCCGTCACCTACCATATTGAAGGCAAAGACAACCAGCATCAGGGCCAGGCCGGGGGCAAACGCGAGCATGGGATTGGTCAGAAGGTATTGCTGCCCGTCGTTCACCATGCTTCCCCACGTGGCCGTCGGGGGCAAAACGCCAATACCTAGATAGCTTAGAGCAGCCTCGGCCAGGATGACGCCGCCAAGCGTCATGGTTGTGAAAACGATTAGGGGCGGCAGACAATTGGGGATAATGTGGGACACCAGTATCCGGAAGCTCGACGTGCCGGTGGCCCGACTCAGAAGGACATAATCATTCTCCTTGACCGACAACGCTTGGCCGTGGATGAGCCGGGCGGCCCCAGGCACGAGGCCGGCCGACAACGCAATGACCACGTTCAGCACCCCGCCACCAAGAATCGACGCGATAAGCAACGCCAGCAGGATCATGGGGAAGGCCATGAGGGCGTCCATGATGCGCATGATGATCTGGTTCAACCAACCCCCGAAGAAGCCGGCGATCAG
>PMIZ01000218.1 GCA_003157225.1 Actinomycetota bacterium
GTACCGGGTTGCTCAGGCGTGTAGGCAGCGTGGTCTAGCCGCGTTCCGGTTCAACTTCCGTGGCGTAGGGCAGAGCGGTGGCGCCTTCAGCGGCACCGAGGAGTACCGCGATGTGGAGGCAGCCGCTGCTTTCCTGCGCGGCAGGCTGGCTTCGGCCGTCGGTGATGCCAGCCCTGGGCCGCGGACGCTCCCGCTGGCTCTCGCGGGGTACTCGTTCGGCAGCGTCATGGCCGCTCGAGCAGCCGCCGGCCCCGTGCCGGTGGAAGCCCTGGCGCTCGTGGGCCTCGTCGTCTCGTGGGAGGAGTTTCCTCCGGATACCTTGGAGAGACTGCGGCGTTTCCGCGGGCCGGTGCTGGCGGTATGCGCCGAGAACGACGAACTGGCCCGCCCGGACGAGGTCGAGCGCGCTCTCGCGAGCCTCGGCTTGGACTTGACGCTTGAGGTCATCAAGGGCGCCGGCCACTATTTGGAGGGTCGGCATCGCGAGGTGGGGGAGCTGGTGGCCGACTTCCTGTCGACCCGGCTCCGGCTGCACCGCTACGGCGGTGACTAGACACGTGTCGCTCGGGGTATCTTCTGAGGCGTTTCTGGAGGAGCAAAGGAGGAATGTCTCGATGGCCATGAAGGGTTCAAAGACCGAGCAGAATCTGATGAAGGCTTTCGCGGGTGAGTCACAGGCCCGCATGCGCTACGGGTTCTACGCGGATGTCGCGCAGGACGAAGGCTACGTGCAGATAGCGAACATGTTCCGGGAGACCGCCGAGAACGAGCGCTCTCACGCCTACGGGTTCTTCCGCCTGCTGGAGGAGGGCACGCCCGAGTTCACGGCTGCCTATCCCGCAGGGCCCGTGCACGATACCGCGACCAACCTTCGCGCGGCTGCGGATGGGGAGTTGCTCGAGTGGGGCACTCTTTACCCCGGCTTCGCCCAGATAGCCGAAGAGGAAGGCTTCAACAAGGCGGCGGCCTATCTTCGGCACGTGCTGGACGTGGAGAAGCGCCACGAGACGCGCTACCGGAAGCTTTTGGCGAACCTCGAGAACGCGCGGGTCTTCAGCAGGCAAGCTCCCACTCAGTGGAAGTGCCTCGAATGCGGTCACGTGCACGAGGGCTTGGAAGCTCCCAAGGTGTGCCCGGTCTGCGGCAAGCCGCAGGCCTACTTCGAACTGTTCTGCGAGAGCTACTAGAGTCTGCCAAGGTAGGTCTATGGTCGCAGCGGGTGGGACCGGAGCGGGCAGTAGGCTCGCCCCATGGCCTTCATCCCGACAAAGCGACTCTTCGTCTATGTCATCAGCGGCATAGTCGTCTTGGCCGCCGGCTCGTTGGGCCTCCTCGCGCTGCGGGATGGTCCGCGCGCTTCCACCGATGCTCTGGTGATCCAGGCCGACGGCGCGGCTGCCGCACTGAACGTCGCGCCGGGTGTGCTCGCCGGCGGGGCGGCCACGACCAGCACCGAGTCGACCACGACCAGCACGACGCCGGCCAAGATCTGGGTGCAGGTCGCCGGGGCGGTGCGTCGGCCCGGCGTCTACCAGCTGTTCGAAGGTGCCCGGGTCTTTGAGGCCGTCTCGGCGGCGGGCGGTTTCGCCAGCAACGCCGACCAGGAGTCGACTGCGCTCGCCGCGCAGCTGAGCGACGGCTGCCGCGTCTACGTGCCGCGCAAGGGGGAGCCCGCGTCGGGTCAGGTGCAGGCCCCGGTCCAGTCATCAGCCGGTCTGTCGGAGGGATCGGCCGGCCCGGGCGGCGGAGGAAAAGGCCTGTCTAGCACAGGCCTCGTCCTGCTCAACTCCGCCACCCTGGAGCAACTCGACTCGCTTCCCGGCGTTGGGCCCGCGCTTGCGCAGCAGATCCTGTCCTACCGAGAGAAGAACGGCCCCTTTACCTCGGTAGACCAACTCGACGACGTGCCCGGCATCGGTCCCGCGAAGCTGGAGCAGCTTCGGCCGCTGGTCGGTCTATAGGGAGGCCTGAGTGAAGGCCTCTGAGCCGAGTCGAGGCGTCACACTCAGCGGGCGGCGCGACTCCGCCGCCAGCCGGGCCGGGAACAAGCGAGACCTGATCGACTGGTTCGTGCGCAGGGCCGGAGTGGCTAGGTTCACTACGTTTGCGTGCGCCCTCGGACTGGCCATCGCCGCTCTCGCGGGGCCAGGACCCATGCTGGCGCTGACGGGGCTCGTCGGTTCGCTTCTGGCGGCGATCGCGGGCGCGCTCTGCTCCGCGAGGCGATTGCTGGTTCCGGCGATAGTGCTCGTCGGGTTGTTCGCCGGCTACTTGGGCGGTACCGTCCGGGTCGCCACGCTCGAGACCAGCCGGCTCGAGGCGCTCGTCGGGCAGACGGTTCGTGCGGAAGTCGTCATTACCGGCGCGGTGCGGTCGTCCTCCGGGTGGCTGAGCGCCACGGCCGTGGTCCGAAAGCTCGATCCATCCAAGTCAGGTGCTGCGCCCGGTGGCACGCCACAGGTTGCCGCCTCGCTCTCTGCCGCCGCGGACGGCGCTGGAGAGACGGCTCTCCTCGAAGTGCCGCCGGGTGACGAACCGGGAAAGGCGCCTGCCCTGGCCCAGGGGATGATCCTCGCCCTGACGGGTACCATCGAAGCTCCTGAAGGGCCCTCCGACACCGGATTCGATCAGGCCAAGCAACTGCGCCATCAGGGTATCGCGGTGGTTCTCCGCACCGGCAAGCCCGCGGGAATCACCTTCCTGGGGACACGAGGTGGCGTCGCCGGCTGGTTCGATGGCCTTCGCTCGGCCGCCCGGGATCATCTCAGTCGCGGACCAGACGTCCGGGTGGGTGAGGTGCTCCAGGGCGTCGTGATGCGCGACACAGCCGGTATCGACCAGGATTGGCTCGTCGCCTTTCGGCGGGCGGGCATAGCGCACATGCTTTCTGTCAACGGCCTTCATGTGGCCAGCTTGGCCGCTATCATGATCGGCCTGATGAGGCTCCTCCGAGCACCTCGCTGGGTGGGCTACCTTGCGGCTGCCGCTGCGGCGCTTCTCATGATCCCGTTCGTGGGTGCGTCGCCTTCCGTCGTCAGGGCGGCTGTCATGATCGTGGTCGTACTGGCCGGTCGCTGGGCGGGCAGGGGCAGGGATCAGTGGCAGGTGCTGGCACTCGCCGCGGCAGTGGTTCTCGCTCTAAATCCGTTCGCCGTGTTCGACGCGGGGTTCCAGCTCTCGTTCGCTGCGCTCGTGGGCATCCTCACCCTGGTGAAGACGCTCGAGAAGCTGCTGCGCCGTCTGCCCTCCGGCGTCGCCTCCAACGTGGCCGTCTCTCTGGCCGCGACTGCGGGCACGGCGCCGGTGGCCTTGCTAGTTTTCGGCGAGACCTCGGTTGTTTCCCCGCTCGCCAACCTGTTGGTCGTCCCGACGCTTCCGCTGATCATGGGTCTGGGCATGGCCAGCATCTTCCTGGGCTATCTGTGGCACGGATTGAGTGCAGCGCTGGACACGCTGGCTTCCCTGCCAATGACCTGGACCATCCTGGTGTCGCGCCTTATGGCCAGAGCGCCCGTGCTTGACACGGCCGGACTGGGGAGGGCCCTCTTCGCTTTGGCCGTCGGGTCGGCGGCCCTTCCGGCGGCACTAGCTCTTGCGGGCCGCTTGCCGAGGGTGCCGTGGGGCATCCCCTTGCCGTTCTTCAAGCGCACCACTGGGTGGCTACGTGCCCACCGGCCGCGAGACCGCCGCCGGGCGGTCGCGCTTGCGGGTGGCGTGGTTGTTCTCGGTCTCTTGCTGGGGGTGGTCGCTTACCCAGTCCTTGCTCATGGCTCGGACTCGCTCGCTACGGCGGTACATCGGACTGCGTGGCCCGACCAGGTAGAGGTGAGGGTCTTGGATGTGGGTCAGGGCAACGCGGTGCTGGTCCGCACTCCGGCTCATCACGCGCTGCTCTTCGACGGCGGACCGGAGGGTGACAACCTCTCCGGTCAGCTCCACTCCTTGGGTGTGAGCGACCTCGACCTCGTGGTCATCACCCATCCCCACGCCGACCATTTCGCCGGCCTGCTCGAAGCCCTGGGCGGGCTGAAAGTGAAGGCCCTGATCGATCACGTGGAGGTCGTGGCAGACGGCCGACAAGCGGCGGCTCGGGCGGGGCCGGCGCCGGGAAGCGCGGCGACGCCCGACGCCGGCAGCGCTGCCCGGCCGTCGGATCAGTCCGACTACTGGAAAGGGGAACAGGGCTCGGCCACCGAAGCGGGCTGCTACCTGGAGCTGCGTCGCAAGTTGAGCGCCGAAGGCTGTCAGTACCGGCTGGCCCAGGCAGGAGACTCCATCACCTATGACGGACTGCTGCTGCGCCTCTTCGCCCCGGCCCGGCCGTTGGTCTTGGTCGACGGTGCCGACCCCTGGGCAGAGGAAGGCGGCCAGCCGTCGGGGGACGAGCTCAATGGTGACTCGCTCGTGACCGTGCTCAGCGTCGGCAGCGTCGACCTCTTGCTGCCAGGCGACGCCGAGGCCGACACGCTTGCGCGGTACTCGCTCCCGCCGAGCGAAGTGCTGGTCGTGCCCCACCACGGTAGCCGTGGCGGCGTATCGCTCGACCTTCTCAAGAAGTGGGGGACCCGTATCGCTCTGATTTCCGTGGGTAAGGGCAACTCCTTCGGGCACCCCAACCCCGGCACCGTTTCCACGCTACAGCAGGTGGCCGGCACCGTCCTTCGCACCGACACCTCAGGTTGGGTATCCTGTAGGGTCAAAGGGGAAAGCATAGCGATCACCACGGAGAGGGCGCCCACCCAGTGAGCCAACCAGCCCGCCAGCCACTCAAGCCGGCGTATCTGATCGTCGGTGACGATCTGCCCAAGATCGAGCAGGCGCTCAAACGCCTCAAGACGCGCATCACCGAGCAGTCGGGCAGCGACCTCAACATCGAGGAGTTTGACGCGCGCGTCGACCCGGCCGGCCAAGTGGTCAACGCGGCCAACACGCTGGCGTTTCTGGGTGGGACCAGGCTTGTTCTGGTACAGGAGGCGCAGGCCTGGCTCAAGGCCGACAAAGAGGCGGTGGCTGCATACTTGCGGTCTCCCGCCCCCGATGCGTGCCTCACCTTAGTGGCCGAAAAGCTTCCCGCGGCCGATGTGCTCCGAACTGCCATGAAGGAGCATGGAGAGGTGCTCGAGTATCCCGCGCCCAAAGAGGGGCAGCTTCCTCAATGGCTCGTTCAGGAGGCGGCGAACAGGCTGCACATGGAGCTGGGCTTCCAGGAGGCGCGGCTGATGGTGCAGCGATGTGGCGACAATCAGAACATTCTTCTGCGGGAGTTGGAGAAGTTGCAGCTCTACGCCGACGGCCGCCGAGTCACGGCCGATGACATCCGTCTGCTGGCGACGCCCAGTTTCGAGGCCAGCATCTTCGACCTGCTAGATTCGTTGGCCACCGGACGCGGCTCGGCCGCCTTCGGCGCGGCAGACGAGCTTCTGGCCTCGGGGGAGAGGACCGAGACGCTCTTCAACCGAATTCTCCGCAACTTCCAGAATCTTGGCCGAGTGGCCGCCATGCGCGCCGAAGGCATGAAGCAGGAGGCCATCCAGGCCGAATTGAAGATGAAGCCGTACCCCTGCCGCAAGCTCATCGAGCAGGCGGGCCTGCTCGGTCCCGATGGCATCTCTCGGAGGCTGGCCATTCTCGCCGACACCGACGCCCGCATGAAGGGCATGGGGACGCTTCCGGATGAGATGGAGCTCCAGCTATGCCTGGGCCGCCTGCTCGGCGCGTGAGAACGCTGTGCGAACCCGCGACCGATGGGCGAAAAGCCACGCGCCGCGCGTCAATAGGCGTGATGAGTCTGTCAGTTGGGGAAGCGCCGAGCGGCGGAGTGACGCCGCTTCAGGAGCGGCTCTAGAGGTGCAAGAGGAGCCGCGCCACCCTCGACTTCTTGCGCGCCGCGTTGTTGTCGTGGATCGCGTTGTGGGCGGCAGCCTTGTCGATGGTGGAAGTCAGCTTCTTGGCCGTCTCAGCAGCCGTCTTGGCGTCGCCGGCGGTGAGGGAGTCCTTGAGGCGCTTGAAGTGCGTCTTGATGGACGACTTGTAGCGCAGGTTCTCCAGCCGCTGCCGCTGGGCGATGCGGACCCGCTTGCGCTGCTGCCTGGTATTAGCCAATCTTCATCCCTCCGTCTTCCCTTCAAAGTCCGAGCAGTCTAGCATAACGCTCGCACATGGGCAATAACGCCACATACAGCTCCTTTGGACGCAATCGTGTCCACGAGTATTAGGCGACGCCTTGCAGTAGCGGCCGCCTTCCTCGTGGTGGCGACCATCGCCTCCCGGGTCCTGGGCCTAGCCCGAGAGGTCGTCCAGATATCGTACCTGGGTCTCGGCTGGCAGATGAGCGCCTTCACCGCCGCTCAGAAGCTCCCCAACCTCGTACGCTCGCTATTGGCCGACGCGGCGCTGAGCGCGGCCTTGATCCCGGTCTTCTCGGGACTTCTGGAAAAGGGCAAGAAGAAAGAGGCTTGGCAGGCCGCGTACACGTTGTCTGTCTCGGCCGTTGCGGTCCTAGGGGTGGTAACGGCCCTTGGGATGGTCTTCGCTCCACAATTGGTCAGCCTCCTGACCCCCGGGTTCAAGCACCTGGATCCGGCTGTGGCGCAGAAGACCATCGCCCTTGCGGTCTCTCTGACCCGCGTCATGTTTCCGCAAGTGATCATCCTCGCTCTCGCGGGCATAGCCATGGGCATCCTGAATGCCTACGACCGTTTCTCCCTGCCCGCCATGGCTCCTATTGTGTGGAACGTCGTCATCATTCTCGGCCTCGTCGTCTTCTCTTCAATCGTTGGATACAAGGTGGGGCCTGGGCTCGGAGTCAAGAACAGCGGTTTCCAGGTCCTGGCTTGGGCGACGTTCGCGGGCACTGTCGCCCAGCTCGCCATTCAAGTCCCTGCTGTCTGGAGGCGCCGTTGGAGGGGGACGGGAGAGCGTCTCAAGCTCAACTTCCGCGATCCGGCTTTGCGCGAGATGGCATCCATCCTCGGCCCGGTCATGATCAGCCTGGGCATCATCAATTTCAACGCCGTCATCGACACTCTGTTTGCCAGCCTGTTGCACGATCCGGGCGCGGTAGCCTACATCGACAAGGCGTTCCGGCTGTTCCAACTGCCGCAAGGCGTTTTCGCAATAGCCATTGGCACCGTTCTCTTTCCGGCGCTGTCCAGGCACGCGAGCAGCGGGCGTTTCGCGGAATTCAGGGAGGATCTCTCCCTGGGGATGAGGCAGATCTTGTTTCTCACGCTGCCGTTCGCTGCATTCTTCGTGGTTCTGGGCCTACCCACGGTCCGGCTGATCTACGAGCACGGGAGCCAGGTGACTCCGGCCCAGATTGCCTCGGTGGCCTCAGCCCTCACCTTCTTCAGCTTTGGCATGGCCTTCGTGAGCGTCAATACGCTGCTCAACCGCGCCTTCTACAGCATCAGGAAGTCCTGGCTGCCGCTGATGGTCGGGGTGGTCAATCTGGCGCTCAACGCGGTTCTCGACTTGGCTCTCTACCGGCCGCTAGGCGTGGGGGGCATCACACTCTCCACCTCCCTGGTGAGCATCTTCAACTTCTTTGTGCTCCTGATCCTTCTGATTCCTCGCGTCGGGGGGGTGGACGTTCGTCGGGTGGCGTGGTCGGCAGCTCGTTCGATCATGGCTCTGGTGCCTCTGGCGGGGGTGGCGTACGGAGTGTGGTGGGGTCTCGACTCGCTCTTGGGCCGTGCGATCTGGGCTCAGCTCGTCTCGGTGGGGATGGCCTACGTCGCCGGTGGAGTAGCGTATTGTCTGATGGCCTGGTTGATGCGCATGCCTGAGCTGGGAGATGTGGTCGGCGCGATCAGGCGGCGCCGGGAACCTCGGGAGACCGACGAGGTCATCGAATCCGAGGGTGGGGGGTAGCTTCTCACGAGGATGGCACGAGAGATGGCCACGGCGGAACAATCAATCGAGCTGCAGCCCTTCGGCGAAAGGGATTTCGACGAACTCATCTCGGCAGTCCCGGACGCCGGCTTTCTCCTGCAGTGGGCGGGCCCGCAGTACGTCTATCCGTTGGATCGGCGGCAGCTGGAGGAGACCTTGGCGAAGACCGAGGGCGATAGCCCGTCGGCCCTTGTCTACAAGGCGGTACTGGCCGGCACGGCGGGCGCTTTCCCGGTAACGGTCGGCCATGTCCAGTTGCTCGACATCGACCGACAGTACAAGAGCTGCGTGCTGGGACGCGTCCTCATCTTTCCCAAACACCGAGGCAAGGGTCTCGGCAGAGCGATGGTCGGGGCGGCGGTGCGCGAAGCTTTCGACACGCTGGGGCTGCGGGAGATGACGCTGGCTGTCTTCGACTTCAACGAGCGGGCGGTCAGGACCTACCGCGGCCACGGGTTCGTTGGCCTCGACCACGGGGCGCACGAGTTCGGGGGGGAGAGCTGGGGCTACACCAGGATGAGTCTTCGCGCGAGTGCTTGGCGCCGCCCGAGGCGCAGCGGGTTCCTGCGGCGGCTGAGAGGATCATCGAGCAGCTGACGCAAGGCTCTCGGCTCCGTCCCGGCGGCGCGACCACGGCCGACGGGCGCCCTCACCGCATGCGGGGCCGTCACTGTAGGTAGTACAGTACGCCGAACTGGGAGCTTGCGTTGATCTCGCTCGAGGGGACCTCTGTGCCGCGCTGGCCGACCCACTGGGCGATGCGGCCGGCTTGCGAGAGGCCCGGAGTTTGCCCGGTCCCAGCGCCTGGTGGTCCGGGGAACGCCCCCCCGGGGAAGCCTCGTGTGCCGGAAAGGAGCACATAGTGCACCAACCCTGCCGATACCATCCCTTGGAGCTCGGTGAGCGTCGGCGTAGGGTCCCCTCCGCCGAACCCGCCCATGGCGATGACGGGCTGGGAAGTAGCCAAGATTATGGGTATGGCGACCTGCGACCCCTGAACCGCGACCAGGAACTTGGTCGTACCACGGTGCTCCACGAGATATGAGATCAAAGCGTCGTCTACCTGAACCTCCAGCGCGGCGCCGGTCACCATGTCTGGAAAACCGCCCGGCATCCCAGCCGGGCTCGTGCCACCCATCGGGGAACCAAACGCGTAGGAGTCGCCCGGTCCCGCGGCGGCGAATGGACCGGTGACACTTCTGGACACCGTGCTGATCGCATAGGCGAAGGGTCCGGCTAGAAGACCGACGACCGCTAGGCCGGCCGCTCCATACATGAGGGTTCGCCAGCGTACCAACCTCGCGAGAACGATCGCGAGGAGCACGGCTGCAATGGCGGTGCAAACCTCGATGGACACGGCGAGACCCGATAGGTACCCAGGAGTCCGGTTGAGCAAAGCCGCCGACCAGACACCGGTGCCCGCGACGCCCGCGGGCAGAAGCCAGGCCAACCATCTCCTGCTCGCACTGATGCGCCACAGTGCGACCGATCCGCCCCCCAACAGTGCGGCGAGGGAAGGGGCCAGCACCACCGTGTAGTAGGGGTGAAGCACGCCACGCGCCCCGCTGAAGATACCCACGAAGAGAAGGGTCCACGAGCCCCAGAGAAGAAAGCCGGCGCGGGCTAGGTCCGTTCGCGGTCTCCGCGCCGTCTGGTACAACCCGGCCACCAGTCCCAGCAAGGCAAGTGGTATGAGCCAAGAGATCTGGCCGCCGAGCAAGTTGTTGAACATTCGCAGCCAGCCGGCGGAGCCGGCGAAGAAGGCAGGCCCACTAGGGCCGCGCGGCGCGCCGGCCCCGCCACTTCCGCCGAGATAGCCGGCACTACGGCTGAAGATCAATCCCAGCACTGAGTTGTTGCTCGTGCCGCCGATGTACGGTCGCGACGCAATGGGCCACAGTTCGGCCACAGCCACCCACCAGCCACCGGCGACGACGACCGCTGCCGCGGCACCCAACAGCTGCAGGCCCCGGCGGATCAGAGAACCCTTTCCGCAAACCAGATAGACCAACACGAAAGCGGGAAGGATGACGAAGGCCTCCAACATCTTGGTGGTGAAGGCCAATCCGATGAGTGCGCCGGCTCCGGCCAACTTCCATGTCGATCCTTTCTCCAGGGCCGACCAGAAGGCCCACGCGGCTAGGAGGAGAACCAGCGTCAGTAGCGCATCCGGGTTGTTGAAGCGGAA
>PMIZ01000469.1 GCA_003157225.1 Actinomycetota bacterium
GCACGAGCCCAAGACCAGCCGGGGCCGTCGTCTAGTGGCGCTTGACCCCTTCACAGTCTCGGTGCTTAGAGCCTGGAGCCGTCGTCAGAAAGAGGAACGCTTGGAGTGGGGACCGGCCTGGATTGACTCTGGCCTCGTCTTCACCCGCCCGGATGGAAAACTGATTCACCCGGAGCGCGTGAGCAAAGCCTTCCGGGCGGCAGTGAAGAAGACCGAGCTGCCCGAGATCCATCTGCACGATCTGCGCCACACTCACGCCACGCTCGCCTTGGAGGCTGGCGTTCATCCCAAGGNNGGCTCTCTCCGAAGAGGCCGCGGCCACTGTGGCTCTTCTCGTTATGGGACCCTCCTAGATCAAGCCGGCCGAAGGAGGGGGATGACCGATCTAAGCTTTAACTAGAGGTTAATGCTCATTGCTCGTCAGTGCGCACGTACTGGGCGCACCGGAGGGCAAAATACGCCGGTTTCGACTCAGGAACGAGCACATTGTGGGTAGTTTCGTGCCACTTCTGCATTCAGTTTACGCACTAAAATACTAGTCACCTGCGTTGGCATTGCCTTCCTCAGGGCCCTAAACCCCAGATCATAGGCGGGAAAACGTGACCTTTAGCTCTAATGGCGCCGTGACGGGAAGTGTCGAAATAGTATGGGAATATTGCATCAGGCCCGAATCTTGAGGGAGTAGAAGCCTCCCCCTTCGACCCCTCACCGTGCCCCCTTCCGGCCAACCCTCAGCCAACATCCAGCCAACGAGCCGCACGTGAGTGCCGACAGCGGGCACACGCCGAGAGTGGCGAAGTGGCCACTGTGCAGCCTAAACGAGAGCGCTTGCCAGCCAGCGACTGAGGCACATTGGCGGCAGTCATGCCTGAAAATCATGGTGTCCCCAGTTCAAATCTGGGTCCCGCCACTTAAAAGAGCCCGCTAAGGGGCCACTTCACTCTCGGCCTCTTGGCCGGCTTATGCTGTTCAGCCAACATTCAGCCAACGCGCGGGTGACTTGACGTGTGCGGTCCCGGTAGATAGTTGACACATTGGCTCCGGTAGCTATGTGACACTCTGGGACGCGGCTCCGGTACCTAGGCGACACTGGCTACGGTACCTATGTGACACTTCCTTGCAGGAAAGGGCACCTGAACGCCACACCCCAAAGGCAAAAGAGGTGGCTGTTTACTGAGGAAAGCTCAATAAGCGGTATACTCAGAAACGAAGCGCTGCATGTTGTTGCCAGATGTGCAGCATGAGCGTGGCATGATTCAGAAGGGGACGTCACTTTGTGAATAACTGCGAGCAAGAGATCCTCGTCCGGCTGGCGGAATTGCTTACCAGGACTTCCTGGCGGCTGCGAAGGGGCGAGAGGAAGGAGTTGGCCCCCTTTGGACTCACGTTCGCGCAGGCGCGGGCTTTGCGCGTGCTGGCGGCCGCAGGAGAACCCATGCGTATCGGTGATCTGGCCAATACCTTAGAGATCGTTCCTCGCTCGGCCACGACAATGGTGGATGGTCTCGAACTTGCCGGATTTGTGGCTCGACTCATAGATCCTCTCGATCGCCGCTCGGTTCTTGTGGTGGCGACCTCCCAGGGGCGCGATCTCATCGCGCGTCTCGCGGATGAAAGAAGGACGAGCGCCGAGGCACTTTTTGCGCACCTTTCGGCCGAAGAGAAGTCGGAGCTTCTCCGCCTGCTAGAGTCTCTCAGCAAGGATTCCTGATGCGACCCACCGGTGGGCAGGTAGTCCGCTCCATGCGGCGGGGAGACTCCATCCGCGGCCAGAAGATAGCTCCCGGTACCGCTCGTCGCATTCTCCATTTTGCCGCGCCTTTCCGGGCGCTGCTTCTCCTGTTTCTAGGTCTGGTTGTCGTGGACGCGGTCATTGGTGTAGCCAACCCGCTCTTCTATCGGGAGATCATTAACCGTGGCATTGTCGGACATCGGGCCGGTCTCATAGTGACTCTGGCCCTGATCGTGGCCGGTCTCGCCGTGGTTGACTCCGGCCTTTCTCTGGGGGAGCGTTTCGTCTCCGCGCGAGTGGGCGAAGGTCTCGTATTCGACATGCGTACCAAGATCTTTGCTCACGTGCAGCGCATGCCGCTGGCCTTCTTCACTCGCACTCAGACTGGGGCGCTCGTCAGCCGTCTGAACAACGACGTGCTCGGGGCGCAAGAAGCCTTCACAGACGTGCTCTCTACGGTGGTCGGCAACCTCATAAGCGTGAGCTTGGTCTTGGTTGCCATGTTCATCTTGTCTTGGCGACTCACGCTAGTCGCCTTGGTACTGCTGCCGGTTTTCGCCGTTCCCGCTCGATACCTAGGGCGTCGTTTGCAGAGCATCATCCGCGAGGGCTACAACCTGAGCGCCGAGATGAACACCATCATGGTGGAACGGTTCAACGTGGCTGGCGCGCTACTGGTGAAGCTATTTGGCAGTGCCGGAGATGAAGATCGTGACTTTCGCGCCAAAGCGAGCCGTGTCCGCGACATCGCCGTGAGCCAGGCCATCTATGCGCGGCTGTTCTTCGTCTCGCTCCTACTGACGGCTTCGTTGGCCACCGCACTTGTATATGGTTGGGGTGGTGTACTTGCCGTCCACGAGGCGCTCGACATAGGAACCTTGGTTGCGCTTACCGCCTATCTGGCTCGGCTCTATGGGCCGCTTACGGCCCTCTCCAACATCAACGTGGACATCATGACTACGCTGGTTTCCTTCGAAAGGGTCTTTGAGGTTCTGGATCTCAAACCCATGGTGGATGAGAGGCCGGGAGCCCTGGCTATTCCCCGGGGGCCGGCCACCGTAGAGTTCAAGCACGTCGGTTTCGCCTATCCAAGCAGCGAGGAAGTGTCGCTGGCGTCGCTTGAAGCCGTCGCGGTAACGAACCCTACCGCCCGCAAGCAAGTGCTCTTCGACATCTCTTTCAGGGTCGAGCCGGGTCAGCTCGTTGCTCTCGTCGGTCCTTCCGGGGCGGGTAAGACGACTATCAGTCAGCTCGTCCTCCGTCTATACGACGTCCAGTCCGGCGCCGTGAAGGTCAACGGTGTGGATGTCCGGGACGCGAGTTTTGCATCTCTGCGCGCGGTCGTCGGCGTGGTTACTCAGGACGCCCATCTCTTCCATGAGAGCATCCGGGCCAACCTGCTCTATGCCAAGCCCAACGCCACTGAAGATGAACTCAGGGGAGCGCTTGCTGCGGCGCAGATCCTGCCCTTCGTCGATGGGTTGCCCGATGGTCTGGAGACCGTAGTCGGAGACCGCGGATACCGGCTATCGGGCGGGGAGAAGCAACGCGTCGCCATCGCTCGCCTGCTGCTTAAGTCACCCGATGTCGTTGTTCTAGACGAAGCCACGGCCCACCTGGATTCGGAATCGGAAGCCGCCTTGCAGAAGGCACTCAAGGCAGCTCTCAGCGGGCGGACCTCTCTTGTGATCGCGCACCGGCTGTCAACCATAAGGGACGCGGATCAGATCCTGGTAATCGACGATGGTCGCATCGTGGAACGTGGGCGGCACGAGGAACTGGTCGAGGCGGGCGGCGTGTACGCGGAGCTCTACAGGACTCAGTTTCTTCCACAGCGGCGCGGTCGGCCTGGGTCTGCGTTGAGCACAGAAGGGCCTTTGGCGGATTGGCCCTAATTGGCCTGCGGGTCTCCTGACCTACAGTGGTGCCCTGCGGCGTCGGCAACGGTTTCTTGCGAGTAATGGTCATATTCGCCTGCGGCATTGCGATTACGCCCGTAGTGCTTGTTCCCAACTGGGTATTCGACCGAATGTTTAGGACCTGAAGAGTTGGGCAATAAAGCGAAATGCGAGCCCCAAGAGACGTAGCTCGTCTTCCAAGGGCTTCTTGTGAACGGCCG
>PMIZ01000259.1:0-9149 GCA_003157225.1 Actinomycetota bacterium
CGGCACCGACTTGCGGATGACCGCCTCCCAGGTCTCGGTGGCGAAGGGCAAGGCGGGCGAGATAGCCCCCAGCATGGCCACGTTGGCGGCCTTGACCGTGCCTGCCTGGCTGGCGAGGGCATTCGCGTCCACGCACTGCGTGCTCGGCCAGGCTTCGCGGATGAGTCCGTCGATGTCGGCGGGATAGATCGCGAGTCCCGCGGAGACCGGGCTCGGGTTGATGCGCTGCGCGTTGTAGATCAGCACTCCCCCGGGCCTCAGCCAGTTGACGTACCGAAGTCCTTCGAGCGCCTCGAAGGCCATGAGGATGTCGNNACCTTGTCGCCGAAACGGAAGTGGCTGGTCACACTGCCACCCCGCTGGCTCATCCCATGGACTTCGCTCTGTTTGACGTCGTAGCCTTCGCTGATGGCCACGCGGCTGAGCACAAAGCTAGCCAGCACGACCCCTTGACCCCCGACTCCGGTGAGCAGCACGTTGGTGGTAGCACGGGCGGTCATCAGGACACCTTCCCTTCGGCCGGCTCTGGTCGAGAGATCGCCTTCTCCTTGCACACCTGGGCGCAAACACCACAGCCGTTGCATTGGTCGGGCATGATCTCCACCTTGCGGTTGCCCTCGGCGTCGTCGTAGAGATTGAGCGCCCCACAACCCACTTGGAGGCAACGCTTGTCTCCGTTGCACAGCTTGGGATCGATGCTGTAGACCGGCTGCTTGACCTTGAACATGAGCACGCAGGGCGCCTTGGCGATAACCACCGACACCTCGTCCGCATCCAGCTCCTCACGCAACACTCGCTCCATTTGCTCGAGGTCGTACGGGTCGACCGTGGTCACGCGCTTGATGCCCAGAGCCCGGCACAAGGCGGGGATGTCGACACTGGAGGACGGCTCGCCCAGCAACGTCCTGCCGGTGCCCGGGTTCTGCTGGCCGCCGGTCATGGCGGTTGTGCTGTTGTCGACGATGATGTTGAGCGTCTTGCCGTTGTTGTACACCACATCCATGAGGGAAGTGATACCCGAATGGAAGAAGGTGCTGTCCCCAATGACCGCGACCGGCTTGTTGCGGATGTCGATGGGCTTCCCGGGCTCCGCTTCCACGATCTTCGCCATGCCGTGCGCCATGCTGATACTGGCCCCCATGCAGGTGCTGGCGTGGCAGGCGTTGAAGGGAGCGAGAGCGCCCATCGTGTAGCAGCCGATGTCGCCGCTCACGAACACGCGGAGCTTCTTGAGAACAGTGAAGACGCCCCGATGCGAGCAGCCCGGGCAGAACGTCGGCGGGCGGTTCGGCAGGCCGGTGGGCGCCGGAGCGAGCTCGGTCAGCAGCTCTTCGGTCACTCCCGGCACGCCGGCGTCGGCCAAGGAGCGAGCGATCAGGCGAGCCGTGAGTTCGCCCTGGAGGGTGTTCAGCTCCTTGCCTCCGTCGATCTTGATGCCCATGACCTTAATGGCTTCTTCAAGGAAAGGATCGCCTTCCTCGACCACGTACAGCTTGTCCACCTTGGAGCGGAACTCGGCGATCTGCTTCTTGGAGAGCGGGTAGGTCAGGCCCAGCTTGAGAAAGCTGGCATTCGGCACAGCCTCTCGGGCGTACTGGTAGATGACTCCGCAGGTGATGACGCCCACACGCGTATCGCCCATCTCTACCCTGTTGAACGGGCAGGTCTCGGCGTATTCGACCAGGTCGAGCACCCGCTGCTCTACGACCACATGCCGCGCTATCGCGTTCTGCGGCATCATGAGGTACTTGTTCCAGTTGCGCGTCAGATTGACGACTGGCGGTGTCTCCACCCGCTCGCCGATCTTCACGAGGCTCTTGGAGTGGGAGGTGCGCGTCGTGGTACGTAGCAGAACCGGCGTGTCGAACCGCTCGGAGAGCTCGTAGGCCGCCACCAGGAGATCTTTGGCCTCGCCGCTGTCGGAGGGCTCGAGCAGCGGCACCCGCGCGAACTTGGCGTAATTGCGGTTGTCTTGCTCGTCCTGAGAGCTGTGCATGCCGGGGTCGTCGGCGGACACAACCACCAGACCGGCCTCCAGTCCCACAGAGGCGGACGAGAAGAAGGGATCGGCGGCCACGTTCAGGCCGACGTGCTTCATGCACACCAGGGCCCTGCCGCCCGCCATGGAAGCGCCGATGCCGACTTCCATAGCCACCTTCTCGTTCGGCGACCATTCGCAGTACACGCCCTTGTAGTCCGCCAGTGATTCCATGATCTCGGTGCTCGGGGTCCCCGGGTAGGCAGCGGCCAGCTTGACCCCGGCTTCCCAGGCGCCGCGGGCGATGGCTTCGTTCCCCGAAAGGATCTCCGCTTGTTCCGCGACTCCCTCGACTGCTTCCCGCGTCTCAACGTTACTTGCCATATCTCCTCCGCCTAGGACAGGGGGTTGTCGTCACGCCGACGAGCGGCATACCATTCCATTCTATCGAGCGCGAGCGCCGCTGCCTGGGGCGAAGACAGAACAATCGGCCGATACCGTCTGCCGAAATCGAACACCGAGCCGCGGATGGGCGAATCAGGGACGTGAATGATGGGCTTGCCGGTCGATTCCATGAGCTCGGCCCCAAGTTTCAGGAGCGAACGCTCCCAGGAGCTGAGGGTCATGGATTCTCCGTCCGCGGCCACCTCGTGTGGCTCGCTAACGGCCGTCGGCACGCCCAGGAGGGAGAGAACGATCACCGCGTCCACGGCGTCGCACTCCACCACGGCTTTCAAGACCGTCGAGCCGACCTCGCCACTGGCGGAAGCCACCAGATCCAGAGGATTGCGCTTGCTCCAAAACGGCGGCAGGAGTGGATCAAGGGACGCATAGAGCTCAGCAGGGAGCTCCGCCAGCGCAAGACCGTGACGCGCCACTTCGTCCGCGGCCATCACACCAGCGCCGCCACCCTGGGTGACGATGGCCACGCGGCGGCCTCGCGGCAGCGGCAGATAGGCCAGCGAACTGCCAAGATCGACCACATCCTGCAGCGTCGTGCAGGNNGATGCCCTCGATGTACATCATCACGCAGGTGGTGTGCGGGTCGTCGCGCAGGTACTCGAGCACATCGACGGCGCCTATTTGGGCCTCGTTGCCCACGCTGGCGAACTTGTCGATGCCGATGCCCCGCCGCTCGCAGGTGTTGGTGACCATCACGCCCAGGTTGCCCGACTGCGATACGAAGCTCAGGCTGCCCTTGGGGGGGTGGAGCCTGACGAACCCGACGGCGTGCAGGCTGACCTCGTTCGAGATCATGCCCATGCAGTTCGGCCCCATCAGAGTCACACCGCCTTCCGAGGCGATCCTGGCGATGTCCCGCTGGGCCTCGGCGCCCGTCTCGCCCGTCTCGGCGAATCCCGCTGCGATGGCAATCGCGGAGCGAACGCCTTTGCGGCCGCACTCCTCCAGGATAGGCGCCACTTGGTGCCCGCCCACGGCCAACAAGGCCAGGTCCGTAGCTTCGGGCATTTCGGCCACGCTCGTGCAGGACTGGATGCCGAAGAACTCCCCTCCCCTGGGGTTCACCGGATAGAGTCTCCCCGTGTAGCCGCCGTCGAGGATGTTTCTTAGCGCCGATCCACCCCATTTGCTGACATCGCCCGAAGCGCCTACCACGGCAAGCGATTGCGGGGCGAGCAGGGCTTTGAGATTCGGCACGAACGATGATCTCTCGGGTTCCGCGGGAAGTTCGGACGACAGGATCACGAGGGCGTCGGCCGCCACCGGCCGGTCGCTCTGCACCAGCACCGGGTTGACGTCGATCTCAGCGATGTGCGGATGGTCGAGCGCCATCTGGCCGATCGCCTGGATGATTCCCGCGAGCGCGCGCCGATCGACCGACGGATAGCCCCGGAACGCGCCCAGGAGCTTCTTCGCTTTGATGAGATCGGGCAGCTCAAAGGCTTCCCGGTCATCGATGGGGGCGAGGGCCAGCACCACGTCGCCCAGAGCCTCGGTCAGCACGCCGCCCACACCGAAGGCCACCACCGGGCCGAAGACCGCGTCGCGCTTCATGCCCACCATCAGCTCGCGGTTGCTGGCCACCATCTCCTCGATCAGCACAGCTTCCAGTGAGTCTCCCGCGCGCTGCTCGAGCAGGTGGTAGGTGCTGGCTACGGCCTCCGGGCCTTCGACCCCGAGCACGACCAGCCCTGCCTCGGTCTTGTGGTGGATACCGGTGGCGATGCCTTTCATGACCAGTCTGCCGCCGAGACGCTGGGCCGCCATCAGGGCCTCAGCTTCGCTCTTGACGAGCGCCCCCGCCGGCACGGGAATCCCATAGGCCGCAAAAAGCGATTTGGATTGCCACTCATCGAGAGCGCGAGCACCGCCGGCAAGGGCGGTCTCAATGAGTTCCGCAGCGTCCGTCCGGGCATGTGATCGTGGGTCCATGGCTTCTCTTCCTGCTCACTCGGAGTCTCCTCGGCCGCCTCGCGGCTCGGCCGATAGGTTGGTAGTCATGTGTCTTGTGGTCTATATGATAACTCTTTATACCTATGAGTCAACCAGAAAGCGTGTCGCCTCCCTGAGGTCGTCGGAGAAGCGCGTCAGACCGTGCAGCGAAGCACGTACAGACCGTCGTGCTGGCTGTCGAGAAAGATGTAGCCCCGGTTGTCCACGAGAACGTCTTCGGCGGTGCCAAGTAGCGGCCCCGGGAAGCAATCGCCGGCCGCATTGTTGAACTTGAATCCTAGGGGATCGGGTGGGATGAAGTAGGCGATCTCTTTCGGTACGTACGGGTCGCCGGTGTCGTACACGCGCAGCCCGGCGTGGAAGTAAGCGCAGTAGATGCGGTCGAAGCGATCCTCCAGCGCGGGATGGTCATGCGGCTCGTGCAGGTTGTGGGGACCAAACGGCCCGGCGCCCCAACCCGGGATCTCGTTGAAGTTCCTGTAGGGATAGCCAGTCGGCACCTCGGGGTACGGGAACGTCGAGATGAGGGTCGGATCGGTGGGATCGGAGATGTCCACCATGCCGATAAAGTTCAGTGGTTGCGGGACCTTCACCTGCTCACGCGTGAACACGTGGAATCGTTCGCCCTCGCTGGTCATGAGGGCGTAGTCCCTCTTCGAGAGTGGAAGGACAGTGTGGCAACGGGCGCCTCCGAGCTTGCCCGCGAAGGGCGGGTGGTGACGAAGCTGCCCAATCAACCGGGGCAAGGTGATGTCGGATATGTCCAGGATCACCATGCCAGCTCCGCCATAGCTCACATAGGCCAGATCGCCTTTCGGATAGGCCGGGCCGTGCATGACCGCGCTGTCAAGGAGATGTAGCTGGTCCTCATCCGAAGCCACGGCGCTCTTGGCCTTCGCATAGCCCGCCGTGAACTGGTCGGGTGCCCACCATCTGCCCGCCTCGACCGGATGGGCCGGGTCGATGAGGTCGAGGATCCGATAGATGTAGCCCCTGAAGCCTTCACAGGTCGCGCTGAGATGCGCATACCGGCCGCCGTTGTAGAAGAAGCGGTGAACCCCGCCTCCCCCGGTGGTGAACCACTTGGAGAGAAGCTTGGGATTGACCGGATCTTTCACATCCCAGATGTAGAGCCCTTCCTCGTACGGGTCGCCCCACTTCGTCGCGTGCAGCATGGGCAGCGACCCCCCCAGAGCAGTGAGCATCAGACCATCGGCCACCTGGATCTTGGGCGTCCCCTGGCCGGCCAGATCCGGTCCCGGAATGAACTTGAGGTACTCCGGCTTGGTCGGCTCTGTGACATCCATGATGGCCCATCCAGAGTGCTTGAAATGGGCTGCGTACAAGTAGTATCTACCGCCCACGGTCTGCATCGCCATCTGGAACCACGGCTTCCCCTCGAGATCGTGGTAGGCCAGCAGGTCCATGTTCTTCGCGAATGCTCGTTTAGGGGTCATCAAACTCGCGCCTCGCCGGGGATTGGTCTATAAAGTGACCTCATTATAGTGTCCGCCGAAGCAGCGTTGTCAAGGCTTGGCACTTTGGTATATTGATTGTGCCACGAACGATCACAGGGGGACTGATGCCTTCCAGCGACCAGCCGGCCGAGAAGGTGCAAGACATTTCGCTCATCCCCGAGACGGCCAGCGACAGTGCGGTCCATTTCTTGCGCGCCATGATCTTCTCGGGAGAGTTGGGTCCCGGCGACAAATTGCCACCTGAGAGAGACCTGGGTGTGCGCCTAGGCATCTCGCGTATGACCCTCCGACTGGCTCTCAAGGCGCTCGAGAGTACCGGCTACATCGTCACCACGAGAGGTTCGCGTGGTGGCTCCCGGGTCGCGGACGCCGCTTCGCTCATAGAATGCTGGAACTACTGGATGCGCTACCACGCGGGCGAGTTGGACGACATCTTCGAGTTCCGCATGACTGTGGAGACCCGGCTGGCCGCGCTTGCCGCGCAGAGACGTACCCAAGCCGACATCGAGACCATGGAGAGGGCCCTGGCCAACGCAGGACGCCCCCAGGATTGGTCGGCCGTCTTCCGCGCCGACATGGACATCCACAGGAGCATAGCCCGCGCTGCGCGCAGCCCCCGGCTGGAGCAGGCCATGCTCGAGGCGCGGGGTGACCTTTTTGTGCCGGTGGATCTACGATCGCTGGAAGACGTCGACTCGCCGGTTCACGCGACTCACGACGCCATCCTGGAAGCCATCAAGGCACGGGATGCGGAGACCGCCGCGGAGCACATGAGACGGCACATCGACATGATACGAGGCCTCACCGAGAAGGCCCTGGCGGTGTCGGGGATCAATCCCCCGAGCCGCTGAGACCGACCGAAGGAACTGACCGGGAAGGATGGGCGCGGGCGNNCCCCCGCGCCTCGGTTCTACTTGTACAACTGCTTGTCCCAGCCGGGGACGTTCCACCCCGTGTAGCCCTGCTTGTCGACCTCATACTCGAGCGTTCCAGGGATGAGCACGGAGGCCTTGGGCGACACGTGCCCGGGAGTGATGAAGTCATAGATGACGCGCTCGGTGGTGACCATGGAGAAGGTGTCGTCGTCCGCCACAAAGGTCTCGTAGCCGGCACGCAGGGTCGCGTGCAGCGCCGGGTCCTTGCGCAGCTTGGCCGCGTCTTCCACCGTCCTGAACCAGATCTCCTCCACGCCCGCGTAGTGGCCCACGTTGCCAAACTCGAAGAGAGTGCCCTTGAGGACTGCCGGGTCCATGGGCACATGCTTGTCGATCACCAGCTTGCGGATGAGTCCCTTGGGAGCAGCCTCCACCATCATCCGCCCGTGCTCGCGCCACTTGGCGTTGAACTCCTCGTGGGAAAGCTCGGGCTTCTTGCGAAGCCAGTGGATCAACTTCACCCCGCCGGCGTAGAAGCCCGGTTCTTCGTAAAGCGTCTCCCAATCGAGAAGCTCCACCGCAAAGCTGTCGGACCCGAATTTGTGCGGCTGCATCCGATTCGGATAGTCCTGGTCTTGGAAGGGGAGGCCGATGGCCTCGTAGTTGTCGACCACATGGTCGGCCATGTTGTCCCAGTTCATGGGCGACAGCGGATAGATGAGCATGTCGTTGTCGACGCCGCTGATGGAGTAGTGCTGCACGTAGCGGCGGAAGCTATCCATCACCGACGGCGTCTGCAGCATCAGCGAGACGTGGATGATGCCCCACTCGTAGAAATAGCGTTCCTGCGGGGTGTCCGGCCTTCGCTGGGCCGCAAGCATGAACTTGAGCATCGTCTCTCCTTCGCGGACGTCGCTTACAGGATCTGATAGACGTCGTACGTGACGCCCAGGGCCTCTTGCTTGCCGACGCTCACGGCCACGATGTTGTTCAGCCAGCCGTAGGGGTTATTCTTCTCGGCCGTCTCGAACATGGGCGCGCCCCGCAGGTAGTAGCGGGAGGGATCGACGTCCTCTCCCCGGCCGAGCTGCTCCCAGACGTCGGGCGGTATGTTGAGAATGCCGCGGTAGCTGACGTAGATGATGTGGCCGTCGTGCGTGCAGTAGGTGTCGCGCACGTCACCCTCGGCGACCCCACCGGGCCGCACGATGAACCAGTCGCCGGTGCCCTGCAGGATCTCCCCCTTGACCCTGGGTCCTTCGAACCATCCGCCCTTCACCCTGACNNTCCCTTAACCCGCGGACCCTCGAACCAGCCGCCTTTCACCCGGACGACGGTGCGCGTGCCCCTGAACGTCTCGCCGACCTCATAGAAACCCTCGACGTCGATGTGAGCCCTGTAGAGGAATTCGCTCCTCAGCTCCATCCTCAGAAGAGTCATGTTCTTCTCCAGTGGCACGTGCTCGCGCATGGTCGCTTTGGCCGCGTCTCCTAGAAGGCGGTGGCCCCTCCGTCGACTCTGATGTCGGTGCCGGTCACCCAGCTCGATTCGTCCGAAGCCAGGTAGACGCAGGCATAGCCGATGTCCATGGGATTGCCGAGGCGCTGAAGCAGGAAGGACTTCATCACCATCTCCTTGAAGCCCGGTTCGTGGTCGAGCCGCTCCTTCGTGTGCTCGGTGACGATGAGCGCGGGAGAGATGCAGTTCGCACGGATGTTGTGGGACGCGCCTTCGGCCGCAAGTTGCCTGGTCATAGCCAGGACCCCACCCTTGGTGGCGCAGTGCGCGGTCGCGCCGGCGCCCGGAAGGGCGACATAGGAGTTGGCGGAAGCCATATTGATTATGGACGCGGCTCCGCTCTCCAGAAGGTGTGGCCACGCAACCTTGGTGGCCAGAAATACCAGGTCGAGCTCGCCCAGGATAGTCCGCCGCCAGTGTTTCTCGTAGTCCATCTCGGCTATGGGCGCGAACTCCACGAAGGCCGCCGCGTTCACAAGTATGTCCAGGCGTCCGAACTTCCGGATCGCGAACGCCATCAGCTCGTCGTTCGCCGCCGGGTCGGTGAGGTCGGCGCAGAAGCTCTCGAAGGGCAGTCCCTCGCCTCTGATCAAGGCCGCCGTGTCGCCGGCTGCGCTTTCCCTCCGGTCGCACCCCACCACGCGGGCGCCCTCGCGGGCCATGGCCAGGGCGCAGCCTCGCCCGATGCCCATGCTGCCGGACCCGGTCACCACCGCGACCTTCCCTTTCAGCCTGTCGCCCACGTCGGCTCCTCCCTATGAGCTCCGCCTCGATGTCCGTTGGTTGTTGGATCACTCACTGTCCCAATATACTACAAACGATTTCCCCCTTGGGCCAACGCGCCGATAGCCCGGGAGAGCAAGACGGCTCGGAAGACCCGGGGCG
>PMIZ01000259.1:9166-16118 GCA_003157225.1 Actinomycetota bacterium
CCGATGTGGTCGGTCGCGGAGAACACATAGTGTCCCTGGGCGCCCCACCAATCAACTTTCTCCAAGGCAGCCGCGTATCCGGCGGAATCAGCCGTGGCCGCGGTCTTGATAGCCTGCTCGGCAAGGTGGATGGTGTCGTAGCCGAAGCCCAGGAAGAGGCTGGCGAACGCTTCTTTGGGGTTGTCCGCCTGCCACCGCGCGATGAAGGCAATGAGGTCCTGCTTGGCCGGATAGGCGTCGGG
Source organism: Actinomycetota bacterium (assembly GCA_003157225.1). The sequence goes on from PMIZ01000259.1 coordinate 9,409, forward strand.
AACCTGGCTCGGGTCGACGATCGCCGGGCCGAAGGCGTAGTCACCGGCGACGTTGGCTGGGTCGTTGCCAGCAGGCGCGAACATCGGCAGCGGGTGAGAGCCGGAGCCCTGGTTGTAGATGGGCACTTTCACGCCAAGACTGCGCAGCGCTTTGGTCAATGGGTTGACGGCCACCGGGTTGCTCCCCAGGAGGATGGCGTCGGGGTTGATCTCCTTGACCTTCGCGGCGATCTTGTTGGCGATCGGGGTGAAGTCCGTCTCGGACAAGCTGTAGCTGTCGCTCATGAGCGTGTACTGCACGCCGGCTGCCGGGAGATCCTTCACAAGCCGCTTCAGCTCTTCCTGGCTGATGACCATCTGGTCGCCAACGCCGAGAACGTTCTTACGGCCGTCGGCAACCATTTCCTTCACGTACGCGTCGGCGCAGCCGTCAGCACCGGTGGCCGGGGCGAAAGCGAACTGGTCTATGGCGGGTGCTGCAAGCTGGGCCTCGGTCGGCGGACCGAACGCGATCTGCAGAATGCCGGCCTTCAGAGTCAGTGCGAACGTGGGAGGCTGCGTCCACTGCGGGAACGGGCCGATGATAACGTCGACCTTCTTGTCGATTAGGCTCTGTATGGCGGCCGTGGCCGTGTCCATCTTGGACTGGTCGTCAACGTAGATCAGGTTGACCTGACGCCCGTTGATTCCGCCGTTGGCGTTGATGTACTTGGCTTCGGTATCGAAGGCTTCCTTGATCTGCTGGCACGGAGAGGCGCTGTCACCGGTCAGCGAGATCGCGATACCAATGTTGACGGGCGATGTGTTGGCCACTGACGTCGTTGTCGCTTCACTCGTCGCCGTGGTGTCGCTGCTGCTCACCGGTGGTGCCGTCGTAACTGTCGTCGCGCCTGTCGTGGTGGTTGTCGTGGTGCCACCGCACCCCGCTGCGACGATGCCGAGAGTGAGCACCAGGACTAACCCCAGTACTATCCAGTAGGTTTTTCTCATCTACTCTCCCCTTTCAGTTGGTTCTGCCGTTGCCCTACCGACCCTGTGCCGATCAGATCGCGCGGAGGCTCTCAGTTACCTAGGTAACTCGCGCGCACGCGATCATCCTGCCGTAGTTTGGTGGCCGTGCCGGACAGCACCACTGTCCCTGTCTGCAGCACGACCGCGAGATGCGCGAGCGAGAGCGCCATCTCGGCGTTCTGCTCGACCATCAGCATGGTGAGTCCCTGCTCGTTGAGCTTTGAGAGCGCTTCGAAGATCCGTTCCACCGCAAGAGGCGCGAGTCCCATGGAGGGCTCGTCGAGGAGCAGGAGGCTCGGTTTCCCGGTGAGCGCCCGGCCGATAGCCAGCATCTGCTGCTCGCCCCCTGAGAGAGTCCCAGCTTCCTGCCTGCGCCGCTCGCCAAGGATGGGGAACAACTCGTAGACGTACGCGATATCGTCGGCCAGGCTGCGACGGTCACGACGCCCGGTGGCACCAACCACCAAGTTGTCTTCGACCGAGAGCGTGGGAAAGAGCTGCCGCCCTTCGGGCACCTGGCAGAGACCTTTGGCGACGATCTTCTCGGGAGCGACCCGCGTGACGTCCTCTCCCTGGAAAACGATGTGGCCACGGCCGCTACGCACTATGCCGGAGATCGTATGGAGAAGAGTGCTCTTTCCAGCCCCGTGGGCACCGAGGACGGTCACCACCATCCCTTTGGGCACTGTCAGGGAGATGCCGTGCAGGGCCTCGATGGAACCGTACGCCGTGACGAGATCCTCCACCACCAGCATCTGTTCTGGCACCGGGCAGTCCTCTCCATCCACCAAGTCGCGAGAAGCGCAGAGGTCCCGCTCGCCCCGCTCGGCGCCCAGGTAGGCGGTGATCACCCCTTGGTCCTTCTGTACGGCCTCAGGTGTGCCCGAGGCAATGAGCTTGCCGTAGTCGAGCACGTTCACCTTGTCGGAGATGTCCATGACCAGGTCCATGTCATGCTCAACGATGAGCACCGTGACCCCAGCCTCGCGGATAGTGGCGATGCGCTTGACAAGGTCTTCTCGCTCACTCTGGTTGGTCCCCGCTGCAGGCTCGTCAAGCAGCAGCAGGCGTGGCTCCGAAGCAAGCGCCCTGGCGATCTCCACCAGGCGCTGCTGTCCGTACGGGAGGCTCGAGGCCGGCAGGTTGGCCTGCTTCTGCAACCCGACGAGAGCGAGGGCATCCAGGGCCCGAACCCGGGATCGTTTCTCCTCCCGTCTTTGCGAGGCGAATCCCAGGCCGCCGGCCCAAAAGCCCGACTTCTCGTGCCGGTGGCACCCCACGAGAACGTTGTCGAGAACGCTCATGTTCACAAAGATGCGCAGGTTCTGAAAAGTACGAGCCATGCCGAGACGGGCGGCGGAAGCGGCATCGAGCTTGGTCACTTCGGTGTCGCCCAACCATATCCGGCCACCGGCCATCCGCTGCAGCCGGCTGACGGCATTGAACAGGGTGGTCTTGCCGGCGCCGTTCGGTCCGATCAGGGCGGTGATGCTCCCTTCCGCCACGGTGAAAGAGACGGCGCTGACCGCCTTCAGCCCACCGAAATGCACCGACACGTTCTCGATCCGCAAGAGCGGGCCCTCGGACTTCGTCTCGGCCCTCCTGCGGGCCAGTTCGTCCCGAAGGAAACCGGTCTCTTGAACCCGAGTGGCTTCAGCCGGAGCTGTCGGCATCGCCACGGCGGCCGCGACCGACCTGCCGGCCATCGACTCAGGGGTCGGAAGCGCCATGTCCGGCTCGCAATGAGCTACGTCTTTGTCGGCCTCGGTGGCAGCCGCGCAGGCCACAGCCGCGGAGACTGCCGTTTCTTGAAGAGTGTCCCCTTTCATCTTGGCCCACAGTCGTCTTGCCATCGCGGGCCGCAGACCCAGGATGCCCGCGGGGAGAAACAGGAGGAGCAAGATCATGATCACCGAGTACACCGTACCGTTGTACTGCAGCATGCTCGTCGAGAAGCCGTTGAAGACCCAGGTCATGATGATGGATCCGATGATGCCTCCCCAGATCCACCTGTCTCCGCCCACCAGCATCATGACGATGGGGAGAACGGAAGCGGCAAAAGTGAAGTTCTGTGGAGAGACCGCTCCATAGACAAAGGCGAACAATCCTCCGGCGAGACCGCAGAACACGGCGTTGAAGACGAAGGCGAGGAGCTTCCAGTTGGCGTTGCGCACGCCCAGTGCCGAAGACGCGATCTCACTCACCGCCAGGGCGCGTAGCGCCCTCCCCACCCGGTATTTGAGTAGGCGCGCCAGGAACAGGAGAATGAGGATGGCCACGACCCAGACCATGTAGTACTGGCGCATCTGGGTATCAAAGTGGAACCCGAAGATGTTGAGGGCCGCCACGGGACCGAACCCGTTCGAGGCGCCGCCCCATTTCCATTCGAACACGACGGCCAGGAATATCTGGCCCAGCGACATGGTTGCCAAGGCCAGGTAGAAGTATTTGAGCTTAAGCACCGGACGGCCGACCACCGCGGCCACGAGGCCTGCAGCGGCGGCGCCGGCTATCCAGGCGACGAATGTAGGCACACCCAACTTGCTCACCAGCAGGCCGCAGGTGTAGGCACCGATGCCGTAGAACGCCACGTGCCCGAACGAGAGCTGTCCTGCCTGGCCCAAGACCAGGCCCACGCTGAGGGTGAGGATGGCGTACAAGCCGGCCTGCGTCATCACGCTGAAGGCATAGTTGGCATCGGTGAGGCCCCTGTAGACGACCGGCCACACCAACAGAATGACCACCAAGAGGAGCTTGGCTGCGCTCGTCCAGTTCCAGCCTAAGCCGAATATGCCCCGAAGCCGGCCCGACGAGGTGGTGCCGGTTGCGGCTTGAGTACCCGCTTTGCCGGCCATCAGACCTCACCCTCCGGAATGTGCGTACCCAAGAGCCCCTGCGGCCTGAAGTACAGCACGATGAGCAAGATGATGAAGGCCGGAACATTCTTGTATCCGGCAGGCACGAGACCGGTGGCCAGCGCCTGCGCGATGCCCAGAGCCATGCCTCCCACAACCGCGCCGGTGCTCGAGCCCCATCCGCCCAGCACGGCGGCGATGAAACCCATCATGCCGTAGATGCCACCGGTCGCGTAGGTCAGGCCCCCCACGTAGTTGGAGATCGCGATGCCTCCGATCGCTCCGATGGCCCCACTGATAGCGAAAGACAGCAGGATCATCCTGCTGACGTTGATGCCGGAGAGACTGGCGGCCATCGGATTGGTGGCGGTGGCTGTCATCCGCTTGCCCATGAGGGTGTGATTGTTGAGGACGTAGAGCGCCACCAGGCAGACGATCATGATGCCGATCATCCAGACGGCCTGCCAGCTCACGTACACTCCGCCTACGCCAAAGGAAGCGCTCCCCGTGAAGCCGGGCAGGGTCTTGGGATAGCCCCCGTACTTGACAAGAGACAGGTTCTCGAACAAGAGGCTGAGGGCCACGGTGCATAGGATCATCGTTACCAGCGAGATCCTCAGCACGGGTTTCAGCACGACCTGATACATGACGACGGCCAGCACCACCACGAGGATGACGCCGATGATTCCGGAGAGCCAGTAGGGGAGCCCCAGCTCCATGAACATGCTGAAAGCAAACAGTCCGCCAAACATCACGAAGCTGCCCTGGGCCATGTTCACGATGCGCGAGGAGCGATAGATCGTTACGAACCCCAGCGCGATCAGCGAGTAGATGGAGCCCATGGTGATGCCCGTGATGAGGTATTGCATCCACTCAACCATTGGGGCCCTCCTCTTTCGAGACCCGACAAACAGCCCGGGCTGGATGCGCCGCTCCAAAGAAAGCAATCATGCTCAAGAAAAGCCCCCTTTGCCTACCCAGCCCTGAGAGCGCCTGTTGCCGATGCCCTCTGGCCCCCGCCTTTGTCGCCGCGCCGATTTGGTGGACCCACCGCTGCGACCCTCCGGCCGCATTGCGCTCACGTTATCAGGCAAAGCGCAGACATGCGAGCCTTTTGGTTTCTCTCTTATACCAAAAGACCAATAGTCGTTCCAGTGCGCCCGCCTCATCCCTCGATCGACCACACTACTTCCCTCCCAGAAGCAAATCTGCCCAGCGTGCGTGCCACTATACAACTCTATATATCACAGTCTGTCTTGTGTACCGAGCAGTTCGCGAAAGCTGGCTAGCCAGGCCATCCCGCCCAGCGCGCGCGCCGCTGCCTGAGGGGATGAGAGCACTACCGGGGTGTACTTGCCGCCCAGCTCAAGCGCGCGGCTGTGCACGGGACGGTCGGGGACGTTGATGATCGGCCTGCCGGTCTCCTCCATGAGTTGAGCCACCCGCGCCAAGATCAACGTCTCCCAAGCCGTGAAGCCTTCGAATTCCCCATTTGCCAGGCGTTCACGGCTATCTGCCGTGTACGGGACTCCTAGGATGTTGAGCACCAGCACGGCGTCGAACGCGGCGGAGCGCGCCACCAGTTCGATCGCCCGCAGGGCCACGTCACCCGAGCCGGCCGCGACCAGGTCGAGGGGATTGCGCTTGCTCCAGAAGGCGGGCAGCAGCTCGTCGAGGGCCGCCACCAGTTCGGCCGGGACTTCGGGAAGCTCCAATCCGCCCAGTGCCAGGGCGTCGGCTGCCAGGACCCCCGGGCCGCCGCCGTTGGTCAGCACCGCCACCCGGCGACCTTTGGGCAGGGGCAAGTAGGTAAGACAAGCCCCCATGTCGACCAGTTCCTCGACGCTGCCGCACGTGACCACCCCGGCTTGCCGGGCGGCCGCGGCATATACGGCGGCCGATCCTGCCAGGGCACCCGTGTGAGAGGCCGCTGCCTTTCCGCCGGATTCGGTGAGCCCGCCGCGCAGCACGACAACCGGCTTGCACGGAGTGGTCAGCCGAGCGGCCTCGAGGAAGTGGCGGCCGTCCTCTATACCCTCGAGGTACATCATGATGCCTTCGGTGTGAGGGTCGTCGCGCAGGTAGTCGAGCACGTCGAAGGCGCTCACCTGGGCTTCGTTCCCCACGCTGACGAACTTGTCCACGCCGATGCCGCGCCGCTCACAGGTATGCACCACCCCTGGGCCGAGACTGCCCGACTGGGAGACGAAGCTGAGCTTCCCCTTGGGAGGATGAAGCGCCACGAAGCCGGTGGCATGGAAAGAACGCTCGTTAGAAAGGAGGCCCATGCAGTTGGGCCCGATTACCGTGATGCCGTACCGACCCGCGATGTCGAGGAGCTCGCGCTCAAGGGCTGCGCCCTCTTCGCCGGTTTCAGAGAAGCCCGCTGCCAGTACCACGACAGCCCGCACGCCCCTGCGCCCGCANNCAGTCCTCGAGGACGCCTTTCACCTGGTGACCGCCAACCGCCATGAGCACCAGGTCGGGCGCTACGGGCAGCTCGGCCAGACTTGAATAGGCCCGCAGCCCGAGGAACTCACCGCCCTTCGCATTGACGGGATAGATGGCGCCGTCGTAGCCGCCGTCCAGAAGATTCCGCAGTGCCGAGCCTCCCCACTTGCGCGGGTCGTCGGAGGCCCCCACGATGGCTACCGAGGAAGGTGCGAGCACGGCCCGTAGATCGAGGGGGAACGGCCGGACAGCGCCGTGGACCTCCGGCTGCCGGGCCTCCACGGAAGACCGCTCTCCATCAGGTGGCTCGGGCCGGAGAATCACCAGCGCGTCCACGGCAATGGGCTTGTCTCCCTCCACGAGCAGCGGGTTCACGTCGATCTCGGCTATCTC
>PMIZ01000514.1 GCA_003157225.1 Actinomycetota bacterium
TCAGCTTGGAAGGCCGCGGAGCGTCAGCGCAGTAGCCTCCCTCGTGGACGGGCGAGCGTAGCGTGTCCAGTTATCGTGTCTTGCGAGGCCCGATTCCGGTCGCTCGGGAGTCGCCTGCGAGCCGGCTGAGCCGGAGCTTCGCTGGAGTACAAACGCTGATTCCGTCCGCGTCCAGTTCCCGTCTCGCTGCGTTAGCTGTGCGGGTAGCCGGTTATCCAGAACATGCCCGCGCCGCCCGTCCCTCCGGTCGATGACCACGTAGAAGGATCCGAGTCGGTAACCGTGNNCGCCGCCCACATCGCATTCTTGATACCGCCCTCCCCGTCCGATCCGGTGGTCTGCCATGGGCCATACACCTTGCCGTCTGGGCCTGTGAGGCCGACGCTGCCGGTCGACGGCAAGCCGTCGGGTTCAACGTAGTGATAGGTGGTCAGGCTCGTTACGCGGACGGAGCCAGATTTGACCGTGAATGTCGACGGAGCAGTAGCGCCCACTTTGGCGGGGCCCGGGTCGCTGATCGAATACAACTCGACCGGTGCGGCGGTCGACACAATCGCCGACGTCTTTGGCAGTTGGGCGGATGTCGGCTCAGGCGTCAACACCACGAGACTGCCCGCGTCGTCTTGAACGAGGATTGTCCCGTTTGGATTCATCCTGCCTTGCTGGCAGGCCGAGAGCGACGCAACGCCGATCAATGCAAGTCCGATGACCATGACAAACGTGGTGTTGCCTTTACCGAAAGACATCAGCCGCTCCCCTGCTCGTCTCGGTCCGATCACGTGCCCCAACGGTGTCGCAGCAGTTCATTTAGCGGAGAAGGCAGTCCAATGTCAATCCACAAGAACTGCAGGCTTGGATTGCCGGGCAGCCTTGGAGCCCCTGCAAGTAGCTCAGGCTGAGTGTCGTACTGAGCACAAGAGGGGGTTTGGAGCGGGAGACGGGNNCGCGACATTCAGCTTGGAAGGCCGCGGAGCGTGAGCGCAGTAGCCTCCCTCGTGGGAGGCCGAGCGTAGCGTGTCCAGTTATCGTGTCGTCGATTGGTACATTGGGTCCGCCAACGCTCGTACCATCTAGGCATGAGGCTCGCCTGGTTGCGGTCGTCCTCTTGGACCGAGCTACCGGGAGACCACCCTCGGACGAGGGGACCGATGACGCCGCCACTGGAGATCCGGTATGAGGTCAGGCGATCCGACTTCATTTGGATGTACCTGCGCTCGCGGGCCGGCATGGCCTCACTGCTGCCGGGCGCTTTCCTTGTCGTGATCGGGGTCGCAGGCCTGCCAGATCCGAAGTACTCAGTCGGCGAGGGGCTTGGCTTCATCGCGGCGGGTTTGGCGCTTCTTGTCCTGGCGCCCGCGTACTACTTCTGGCTCCTCGCAGGAATGAGTGGCATCAAACGCGTGATTGGCACACGAGTCCATCTCCGGCTCGACGAGGACGGGATTACAGGCTGGCCCTTAGCCGCCACCTGGGAGGAAACGAGCTGGAGGCGTCTCCGCAAGAGCTGGCACCTGCGCGGGGTGCGCGGCTTACCGTTCGGAGGTGCATCAACTCGCCGCGCCTGGATACCCATTCCGGACCGGGCGCTCTCTCCCGAGTTGCGGGTCCAGCTGGGCGAGATGCTGTCTGCCCACTACGCCAAGCGGGGTTTGCCCTTTGCCACCATGGCGGAGGCGCCCTTCATGCCGCGAACCAAGGCCGAGTCCAAGCTCGTGCCCTCGATCCTGATCTCTCATTCGGGGCTCTGGAGGCGGCTCGGCTACCCGCCACTTCAAATGGGCGACACGTGGATCCAGGCGCCAATGCATCCATTGTTCCGCTGGGATGAGATCGCCCGGATTGACACCGATCCCAAACGACCCAACGTGCTGCGTCTATGGACATACGCGCGCGGCTCCCACCGCTCCGAGATCAACGAGTACCCCCTGCTGGTTGGGCTCAAGAGATACGAGATGAAGCCCGGTGACTTGGCGGCAACCATCAGGCGACAGTTCGACTCCAGTCGATCGTTCTCCGCGGACGCCGATGCCCTAACGCCCGAGCACGAGCCGCATGGGGGTGGCTGACCGGCTGGCCTTCCCACGTCTTGCTAAGGCTGAGCGCTGTAGCCCCTCGCAACACCCTGTTTGCGTGGCGCGCCGAAAAGGCTGAGTGTCGTGCCAAGCACGAAAAGGGATTTGGAGCGGGAGANNACCCGCGACATTCAGCTTGGAAGGATCAGACCACCTGCAGCGATATGTGCGCAAACCTGTTCGTGGTCACGGACGCTTCTGACTGTATGTGGTCCCCGCTCTCGAAGCAAGGGGCACGCGGTTCCTCCGGCTGGACGCCCAGAGCCCTCCCGATGTTTACCGACCTGCCACCAGACCTCGAAGCAGACCGTTCATCACGGCGTCGGCAACGACTCCGGCCAGTATATTCCATACGGAACATAACTGCGCTACACTGCACTCATGAGCGAAGGCCTCGTCGGGGTGCTCGAACGCTTGGTCATGGGTTCGGTCGCCATCACGGCACGTGCGATCGCGGCGGCTGACGCCGAACTTACCTTCATGCAGTGGCGAGTCCTCCTCGTTGTCGGCGAGCGCGAGGACGGGCAGGCTGTTGGTGAGATCGCTACGCGAATCGGCGCGCATGCCTCGCCGGCCAGCCGTGTGGTATCTCGTCTCAAGCACCGCGGGCTGGTATCGGCAGACAAGGGCGACCTCGACGGGCGGGTGGTCTGTGTTCGTTTGACCGCGGCCGGCCAGGACTTGCGGGCGCGCGTCCTGGCCATACGAGGACGGGACCTCGCGGACGTGCTCGAGATCGTGTCGATGACGCCGGAGGAGTCCGAGGCGCTGGCCAGACTCGCCCAGGCATTCGAGCCGTTCGCGTGAACCTCCGGAGCCGCCCCGATCTCCTGCTCCGGATGCTCAGGCTCCGCATCCGCTCCACTGCATACCTGCGCAAGTGGATCGTCCTGGGTGCGGTCATCGGCGTCATCAGCGGCCTTGGGGCGGCGCTGTTCTTCGTCACGCTGGATTTCGCGAGCCAGGTGTTCCTCGGGCTGGCCGGATACGTTCCAGCCTCACCGCTCGGAGAAGGTGCCAAACCGATTACCGACGCCGCGCGGCCGTGGATGCTGCCGATCGTCGTTGGCCTCGGCGGCTTGATCGCTGGAATCATCGTCTTCCGGCTCGCGCCAGAAGCTGAGGGGCACGGGACGGACGCTGCGATCGCGGCATTCCACCACGGCCCCAGGCGCATCCGGGCTCGCATTCCGCTCGTGAAGCTCGTTGCCTCGGCCATCACGATCGGCTCGGGCGGCTCCGGCGGTCGNNCGAGACGCCCGGATCGCGGTGAGCACCGGCATGGGCGCCGGGATCGGGGCCATCTTCAGGGCCCCTCTGGGCGGCGCGGTTCTGGCGGTCGAAATCCCCTACCGCGACGACGTGGAGTCGGACGCCCTGGTGCCGGCCTTTGTCGGCTCGATCGTCGCGTTCTCGGTCTTCGGAGCAATCATCGGCTTCAGCCCGATCTTC
>PMIZ01000222.1 GCA_003157225.1 Actinomycetota bacterium
GGCCATCAGGTTGATCATGATGTTCGATCCCTGCGAATGGCCGGCCAGGATGAAAGGGCGTCCCTGGTTTAGGTGCTTGATGTAGTAGTCGAAGGCGGCGATCGCGTCCGATGTCGGCTCCCCTCCAACTATTTGCTGCTGCTGGTCCAGCGGCTTGGTAAGCACCTGGATGGCCGCTTGGCGGTAGTAGGGGGCGTAGATATTCGCCAGTGGCGAGAACACACTCGCTGTCCTTGAGAACGCCGCCTCGGCGCCGGACCGCATCTGGGGGTTGTTGACGGCACAGACGATGGGGTCGCTGGAACTGGACTGCTGGTAGATAGTGGGGTACAGGAAGAAGACGTCCACCTCTTTCATGGCCGTCGTCGCCGAAGGCAGCGACAGCCAGTTGGCCGAATTGGCGTAGTTCGGCACACCCTGNNTCGCAGGGACCTTGGTCGAGGGCAGTCCGCTCGAACCGCTACCGCAGCCCGCCAGCAGCACGACCATACAGAGGGCAGCGATTAACCCGACTGCGATGCCGGACTTGTTGGTCATCCTTGTGCACCCCCTCATTTCTTCTGTAGATACCTCGCGACCCTGTTCTCGGCGTTTGCCCTGATGTCGAAGAAATAGAACGGGTAGTCGTAGGGGTGGTAGATGCCCGCCGCTTCGGCGGTGCTACCGGGCGCGAGCTGGTTCGGGTCCGCGGTGCCGCAGATCACGACGCCCCTTTGCTTGTTGACCTGCGCGTCGGCGTAGTGCTGCACTTTCACCGGGTTGCCGGAGGCATCCACGACCGCCTCGCCCGTCTGTGCATCGACCTCGATGCCACCGAGACTCTGCGTGGCGGAGGCTGGGGTCTCAGATGTCGTCCAGGTTATGGGGTTGATCGCAATCCCGCCCGGCATGGTCACCGGATTGGTGACCTTCATCACCGGCGCCTCGGTGTTGTAGGAGATGATCACGCCCGTGTCGTCCGGGCCGGTGGCGAACTTCAGCTGCGGGTTCTGTGCCAGGTAATCACCGGTGATCGAGAAGCCTATGACGTAGGCAGCGATCATGCGCTTGTACACATCGGGATGCTGCTTCATGTAGCCCGACAGAATGTTCGCGATCAAGTTCGACCCCTGGGAGTGTCCTGCCAGGATGAAGGGCCGGCCATCGTTCATGTTCTTGATGTAGTAATCGAACGCGCTCACCGCGTCTGAGGTCGGGATGCCGGCCTCGAGGGAGAGCTGCTGGGGTATGGGCAGGGTCGACTTGTACTGAGCGTCTACCTGGCGGTTGTACGGCGCGTATACGTTGGCGGCGGTCTCGAAAGCAGCGGCCGTAGTGGTGAACTTCGCTTTGGCCCCCTGCTGCATCTTCGCGTCGTCAATGGGGCCTATGTCAGGGGAGCTCGGCGTGGCCTTTGAGTAAGTGGTATCGCTCAAGTAGAAGACGTCGACCTTCTTCGCAGTCGTCTGAGGTATCGCGAGCCAGTTGGACGAACTCGCGTAGTTCGGGGCGCCATTGGCCATGGTCGCCGAGGCAGAAGCCGAAGGCTTGCCGCTCGATGAACCCCCACATCCGGCCGTCACCGTGGCAAGCACCGCAACAGCGACCAGCATGACGCCGATTCCCGTGGACTTCGTCATGTGTGACACCCCCATTCAAGCTCTATTCTGGCGGCGCTTCGAACAGCCGAATCTCCGTGAGCCAAGCTAGGGGCAGGACCACCCTTGGAACTCCAGCCTCAATGTCGGATAGCTTGTACCCGCCCGTTGAGCGTTTGGAACGTTCGGCCCACTTACGAGGCTTGGCACCATTGATACATCATCAGCTGGCCGACACGCGGACAGACAGTCATCCGGTCAGTCTAGCCTCGGAATGCCCTTTCTCCCGGGTAACGAACACCATGACCTTCATGAGAAGGCCCCCGCCGGCAGAGCTTGGTAGCGGTCGATCGGGAGTTCTCGCCCAGCGCAGCCGCCACAATCACCGCGGACAACACGACTCTGGTTGTGGGACAGACAAAGGCCTCGGGGACGCCGTCCAGCCGAGGCCTTGCGCTCATATTGTCGGCAGCCACGACGCCGTTCATTAGCAAGAACGAATCCCGCCGCCGGCAGAACTTTCGTAGCGGCCAATCGGGGCTTGCGGTCCAGGTAGCCGCCGCGGTCCCGCCGGACAATGTGACCTTGGTCTTAGAACAAGCAAAGGCCCCGAGGACGCCGTCCAGTCGGGGCCTTGTCGCTCTTGAGGGGGTACTCAAGAAGAGGAGGGTATCGCGACTATACCGGCAGCGTCATAAGGGCCTCATAAGGACGCCGCTGCCTGGGGTTTCCTACTTCCGGCGCCAGCCTCACCGCATCGGCCAATGCCAAGCAGGACAACCCCAGGCTGAGGGTAAATATGTAAGGAATCGCAATTGGCGTATCGTGCCGGCGCGAAACACATCTGGGATGGTGTCTTCGTTGGAGGTTGAGGCTGTGAAGAAGACCCGAGTGTTCATGCCTGTTTTGGCGGTCCTGCTGCTTCTCTCTGGCTGCGCGGCCACCGCGCCTACGACCACAACCAGCCCTTCCACCACCACTGCTCCCACTACCGTCACAGCCACCTCGACCTCTACCACCGCGACCATCCTCTCGACCGTGACCACAACCTTCACGGCCGAGCTTTCGGGCGCGGAGGTCGTTCCCGCGGTCGACACGGCCGCCACCGGCTCAGCCGCCTTCACCGTCGACGCCGCGAGCACCCGGGTCCACTTCGTGCTGAAAGTGAGCAACCTCACCGACGCCATCGCGTCCCGCATTCACGAGGGCAAGCCCGGCACTAATGGCCAAGGCCTGGTCATTCTTTTTCCAGGTCCGACCCAGAGCGGCCTCTTCACCGGAGTGCTCGCTCAGGGCAACTTCAACGCCTCGGCCCTGATCGGATCACTCGCCGGCAAGACCATCGCCGATTTTGTGACTATGCTTGCGAGCGGACAAGCCTACGTGAACGTGGGCACGACCAAGAATCCCAAAGGGGAAATTCGCGGTCAGATCCACTAAGAGATCGCTCCGTCCGAGACATCTCTCGGCTGGTTCCGATACCGAAACCATTTCTAGCCGCGTGGACCCTGGTCGTTGGGTCGTCAAGCTGGCGGACGATCAAGCGAGTTGAGCAAGGGGGTGGACCCCCACGATACGCACATGGTCTGACCCCCATAGTGGCCAGGTGTGCGCAAAGTCGCGGCTCGGGTGGAGTTATGTCAGCTTCTCAGAGCCTTCATTTCAGGGTGATGGGGTCACTTTGGCCGATGATGGCCGCCCCGTTGGTGTTCTGGTAGATCAGCTTGACAACCCCGGGGTGACTCTTCATGGCGAGGGTGTAGGCAAACGACCATATCTTTCCGTCGGCGCTCACCCGAAAGCACGGCGGCGTGCCTCCCGATGTGCCGTGGGTGCTGACCTGCGGAAGAGTATTGACGACCGGCTGTCCGCTAGAAGGGACCCACTCCAGTTCGCTCAGAGCGTAGCCGCCGGGCTGGTTGAGGATGGCGAAGGTGAAAAGCGAACCGCCGGTGCCCGGAGCTTGTTTGACGAGGATCGAAGGATTGGGAAGGTTCTGAGCCATCAGGTTCACCGTTCCCCGGGGATAGAACACCGAGATATGGTCGAGATGGGGGTCCGGCTGGCTCGAACCCGGAGTGGGGAATATCCACAGCAGCTGGAAGTCCACCCCGGTCGCATAGAGCAGGATGGTCTGACTGGATGTGTGCCGCACGATGCCGGGGTCTCCCAGGACCTTCCTTACTTGGGAGTAGGTGATGGCTTGCAATTGGGGGCTGTAGCACCGGACGTCGAATACCTGGTCACCTTTGTTGAATCCAAAATCAGCGTACTTTGCAGGGTAGGTAGCATACATGCCAGCACCGGCGCTAGTCTGGCTGCTTGGTGGCCCCCAGGCCGCCTGCACCTCATCGATTCCGCTGGTGTTTGCCGCGAACGGGATGCCCGCCACCTTCCCCTGCCCGGCAAGCTTGAGAGTCTGAGCGATTAGTTGAACGTTCCCCGTGCCGCTTGCAGCCGTGGTCGATGTCATTGTGATGGGGACCGAGGTCGAGGTAGTCGTGGTAGGAGCCGAGCTCGAGAGGGTCGTGGTTTGAGCGGCGGTTATGGAGGTTGTGGGGGGCTGCGTCGTCTGCGCGGCAGTCGACGTGGTTGTGGAGACGTTGCCCGCGCAGGCGCTAATCGCAAAACCGCCGGCGAGGCCGACGATCGCAATCGACGCTACCAGAAGCAGCACCCGGGACCAGCCCAGTTCTCTTGCGCTCGGCCTTTGCTTCTCCCTGACCGCAGTCCGTCTTCTCCGAGCCATGGCACCTCTCTTTGCGTGAGGCGAGCCTTCCCTAACTACAGCTCTTGCATTCGACACGGCCAGTTCGCCGCCTCCCAGCCAGGTGTACTCTCTTGTAGGAGGTCCCTCCTCCCAGTGACTCCCGGGCTTGGCAAGACCAACACGATGAACGGCTCCTGATGCTACCAGCACCCCGCGGGCCGCGGCCTGGAAGCGGCGCTATTGCCGCTTGGGAAGAAGAACGGTCCTGTAAGGTGATACCCTCGTGCGCATTGCCAGACTGGAAAAGGAGTTGGCCATGAGCAAGTGGAGGATTCTTACCATCCTTCTCGCCCTCGTAGGGGCGGCGTTTATCGCGGTCGCGATCATCTACTGGGTCGAACCTGCCGGTTCACTTCCCAGCTTCTTTCCCGGGCATGTCGCTGGCGCGGTGTACAAGCACCTGAAGCACGGCGCGGTGTCGGCGGCAGTAGGAATCGCCTTCTGGGTGGGGGCCTGGTTCTCTTCGGCGAAGAAGTAGACGTCACTGGCCTGTTCTGTTGGCCGGCAGCTGCNNGGCGGGAATACTAGGCAGTTGGTCGGCCTGACCTGCCCCTCTCCCCCGCTCGGGCGCAAAAGCATCACCAAGGGGTAATGCTGGACCTGGCCCTCGACTGCGCGCCGTGGCCTTTTACGCCGTCGTTCGTGGTCCCTGCATGCCCTCGAAGACCTTCACGGTCGCGTCGTAGATTGAGGTGGTGATCTTGAGTGACTCTAGGCTCTCGCCGGCCGCGGCAAGTTCCTCTGCCTCGGCAAGCAGGCGGGCGATACCAGCAGGAGCGGCGTTGGAGGCGGCCGCGGTAGTGAGCGCCGCGAGCAGCCGACGCTCGGCGCTCCTACTCATGCTCAAGTAGGGAAGGCCGTCATACCAGAGAAGCCGTTCTTCTAGGCAGCTGAATGGATGGCGCTCGCCTGCAATGGAGGCCAAGCCCCTTCCCCGCTCTTCTGCTTGGGAAATCGCCCAGTCCCAGTTGAACCGAGTGACGGGAACCGGATCGAGAGCGCGAAACTGCAGCATCTGGAAGAAATGGTACACGGGCCGCAGTCCGGAGACGAGACCGTTGCCGGTTCCTCCCGCTACCCCGATGCCAACTGCCGGGAGTCCGGACAACGGGCCGGAGCGGGCGAACACCCGGAACATCTTGAGGATCAACAACCTCAGCATCGCTGAGGTGTCCCACCAGTAGATTGGCGTTCCCAGAACCAGCGCGCCGCAGCCCAGCAACTTGCCGGCCAGGTATTCAAATCCGGCATCGGAGTAGGCGCATTTCAGCTCGTCCATACACGTCCACGGCTCGCAGTCTTTGCAGGCAGCGACCACGTAGTCGGCCAATTGCACGAGTTCGACCTGCGCGCCGGCCTTCGCCGCCCCCTCGAGAGCGGCGCTGACCATCCGAAATGTCCTTCCCTCGCGGTTGGGGCTGCCCACCAATCCGAGCACGCTGGCGTTACCGGCCACCTGCCACCTCTTTTCAGTTGTTGGTTCCCCAGGGAGCAGACTGGTCCCAGGGCCATCGTACAGCTTGCTACTTCTTCGGTGGAATGTTGGGGCCCGAGTGCTACGAGAAACTGCCCCTGGCTTCATCGAAACTACGGCGCGTCCAAGGATGGGGAGGGAGCCGTCACTCGTACGTCTGGCCGTCGTGCTTGATCCAGCCGGCGACGTGACTCCCGGTCGGGTCATGATGCGTCCAGTGTATGAGACCACCCTGTGCGTTCCACACGTACTCGCCCTTGAAGGACACCGTGTCGCCTATCCACAGCGAACTGACTCGCGGAGCGATATCGATATCATGAACCACTAGGAGGGTCTGGCCGGAGCCCAAGCTGACGATGAACCGTTGCTGCCTAATTCCCTCCGTGTCGTCGCTCAGTACCTGCGTCACCGTGCCTTGCCCCTCGACCTCCAGTTTGCTGGCACGTTCGGCAAACGCACGCGCCAGGATGTCGTCCCCGGCCGTGGCAGACGCGGCTACGCCGTCTGCCCCGGTCCCGGCGGTAGTGGTCGAGCAGGCGCAGGGCATGACGCCGACAAGGCATACAATGACGAGAGCCGCTGCGAGCAACTGCCTCTTCATCTCAGGACGTCAATCATCGCGTCTTTCTCCAGCCTCTGCGATCTCTTACGGCACGAACTACGTCTACCGATGTACCCGCACGTGCTGTGCCGCGGCCGCCAGCTCGGGCAGCCGAGCCTGATGGCTGGTGCGCAACTCCCGGACGGTTAGGATGGCTAGCGCCGCCAGTATCAGTCCCATGCCCACCGCCTCCAGCGCCCCCGGTCGTTCCCCGAGCTGTATCCACGCTGAGAGGACGCCGACGACGGGGACGGCCAGGCTGCTGATGCCCGCGGTGCCGGCAGGCAGGTTGTGCAGGACATACAGCCAGAGCAACCAGGCAATGGCACTGCCCGCGATCACGTTGTAGGCGAGAGCCGCGATGAAGCTCGCGTTCCAGGTCGGCCCCTTATGATCGACGAGCAGAGCGACCACAATCAAGGGGATGGAACCGAGCAGACCCTGCCACGCGGTAAACGACAGAACGTCTACCTCGTGACGCTTTCGTATGATCTTGAAGAGCGCCGAGGCTATCGCCCAGGCGAGACCTCCTCCCATGGCCAGGAGGCTGGCCCACACGCCCCGGAGACTCCAGGGGTCGACGACGAAGACAAGGCCGCCCAGGCCAAGCAGCACGGCGACCCACTGCACGCCTCGGATCCGCTCCCCCAGCACCGGCCAGGCGATGAACAAGAGCCAGAATGGCATCGTGTAGGTGAGTATCGAGGTCCTACCGGCGCTCCCGATGTACAGCGCCCATATGGCTAGTCCGAATAGGCTGGTCTGGAAGAGGCCGAAGAGGGCCGTGAGCCAGAAGAGCTTGGGGCGCAGCGAGCCGCGCCGCGCGGCCACGACCGCGAAGAGGGCGATAGCTCCCAGGAAGTTGCGAAGGGCGGCGAACGTGAACGGGTCCGAGTACCGCACCCCGACCTTCATGACCACCCAGTTGTATCCCCAGATGAGCGCCAGCAGGACAAGCGCCGCGAAGGGAAGGTAGGCCGACCGTTTGAGATCCGTGTTTGTCACCCGCCAACTCTATCCCAATCCGCCCGCGCCGACGGCGCTCTGGGTTCTCAATGGGACGGCTTGGCCAGTGCTAGGATCGGGGAGTACTTTGGTCGCCTGAAATCCGCTGGGTCTCCCTGATGGGAACGACTGCTGTGACCCAATAGTCCGGCAGAGTGCGAACCGCGAGAGGGCAACTCGCACTTGCTCCCTTCAACAGGGCCCAAAGACGTTTGCGGGAACCCCGAGGCGTCCGATCCGCTGCGCAGACCGCTGCCAAACTCACTGAGCGAATAGCACCCGCATCTCGTCCCGTGTCTCAGCGTCTGTCCAACGAGCATCGAGTGCAGCGTTGAACTTCATGGTCGCCTCCGAGATCTCCAGCCAGTCCGAACCGACGGCGTAGCGCTTCTCGGCTACAAGCCAGCGCAGGACTGGCGCTAGGTGCCAGACTTCCCATCTCCCTTCATGCAGTGGAGTCGGCCCACGAGACGCGCACGACAAGAGAAGCTTGCGTAGGTTCTGACGAGAGCAGCCAACAATGTCAGCGACGTCAGTGACGCCAACGAGATCTGGACTCACCTCTACCAGTTGTGCTCCGGGCAGAGCGCCCGTGATATCCCTGATCGCACTGAGTATGGCGCTGTACGCAGAATCCGCCTCACGGGCAAACTCAAAGGCGATGCGGCCGGCATGACCGATCCCAATCAGGGCGTCATCGCAGCCAGCATCACCGAGTCGCTCGATCAACTCGTCAGGGTGCGTTTCGTCCTGCGCTAGAGAAAACCGCAGACCGAACTCGTACTCCCTCATCGCCCTGCTCCTCATCTTCCGGGGGTGTGCGGCCGCCGGTGCACCCATCAACCTTCCTCGTAATCTGCTTCGCGTGGGTCTCTGCTCGGTCACTGACGGAGTTGCCCACCCCGCTCCCGTTCAAGAATTGACACCAGCGCTGATAAGTCATCAGTGGACTCGGCCAGCGGCTGGGTTTTCCCGGGGTGTTCCGTTCATCGGACACGGCGCTTTCCTCTTTGAAGTGCCCACACTATGCGGGCATAGTGATTGTTCGGAGGCGTGGTCGGCGCCTGGCATGCCTGCGTAGATTCTGCGGGTTTTCCGATATCAAGGAGCTCCCCGATCATTTGCCGCCGCCGTAGGTCCGTTCAGGTTTTTCGCGTCGCGAGCCCTGGCTGCGCATGTGCTACATTCGGCGCCCGCCCATCTGAAGGAGGAAAAACGTGGGGAAACACTTCGTACTCATTCACGGCGCGTGGCATGGTGGCTGGGCTTGGGACGGCGTCATCGCCGAACTCGAGCAGGCCGGCCATACCGCCGAAGCCCCGACGATGCCGGGCCACCAGCCCGACGACGATCGATCGGGGATCCAATTCGACGACTACGTTGAGGCGATAGTACAGACGTTGGAGCGGCAAGCCGCGGGGGTCGTCNNGGTCGTCCTCGTCGGCCATTCGAGCGCCGGGTTCCTGCTTCAAGCGGCCGCCTCCAAGGCCCCGGACAAGATCGCGCAACTCGTCTTCCTCAACGCTTTCATCCTGCCAAACGGCACCAGCCAGTTCGACCTTGTCCCTCCGGAGGCTGCTCGAGGCATGACGGCGGCGGCGCAGGCCTCACCCGACAATTCCGTTCCTGTGATGGAGGATTTCGTCCGCAACGCGCTCATGCCCACCGAACCGACCGAGCGCCAGGATGCCCTGCTGAGACGCCTCGTGCCCCAGCCGCTCGCCCTGTTCGTCACGAAGATCGACGCCCCACCATTGCACGATCTACCGATGCCCAAAGCCGTGGTGTTCTGCAGAGATGACGCTTCCCTGCCACCCGGCGCGTTTCTAGGGATGGCGCAGGCGCTCGGCGACTACACGTTGGTCGAGATCGATGGGAGCCACGAGGCGCTCGTAACGAACCCGAGCGACGTCGCGAAAGGGATCCTCCAAGTAGCAGGGTAGACGCTCAGCGAGCGATTGTNNAACGTCACCAAGAAGGGGGGAGGGTCAAGCCGAAAGCGCGACGCGCCTCCCCGTCTTTGTAGGCCGCCACGGGACCGTTTGGGGCGCAAAGATTGGCATCAGCAGCGGCTCTCGGTCGGACTAACAAACCCCTGAACCCGTGCTACCGTGGAGGAAAGCTGCGCTTTCCAGGGAGCCTCTTCTCGTGGTAGCGGGGGCAGGACTTAACCTGCGACCTTCGGCTCATAAGCCCGGTGCAGCCCGCTCACCCCCGAGAATCCACTCCTGACTCACTGCACGCGGGAAGCGCCCGGTAAGCAAGAGCGATGAAGAGTAAGCAGAAGGCGGTAGGGGCCAACCTTGCGAAAGAGCACGCTCACTACAGGCTCATGCCGTTTTGCGAGGATTGTCCGCGACTATGAGGAGCCGGTGGAGGGACTTGAACCCC
>PMIZ01000253.1 GCA_003157225.1 Actinomycetota bacterium
GCCAAGATGGAGCTTTCCACGCTGATGCAGACGGAGATTAACCTCCCCTTCATCACCGCGACGGCGGACGGGCCCAAGCATCTGAACATGACGCTCACCCGTGCGAAGTTCGAACAGCTCGTTGACGACCTGATCAAGCGGACGCTCGGACCGACCGAACGGGCGCTGAAAGACGCAGGCCTTTCCCCCTCGCAGGTCGACGAGGTGATACTTGTCGGCGGGATGACGCGTGTGCCGCGAGTCCAGCAGATTGTCCGCGAGGTCTTCGGCAGGGAGCCCCATAAAGGGGTGAATCCCGACGAAGTCGTTGCGGTGGGTGCGGCAATACAGGGAGGCGTGCTTTCAGGCGACGTGACGGACGTGCTCCTTCTCGATGTGACGCCTCTGTCTCTCGGCATCGAAACGCTCGGGGGCGTGATGACGCGGCTCATCGAGTCGAACACGACGATACCGACGAAGAAGAGTGAGATCTTCTCGACGGCCTCCGAAAGCCAGCCGTCGGTCGAGATTCACGTTCTTCAGGGCGAACGCCAGATGGCGGCGGATAACCGCACGCTGGGCACATTCCATCTCGATGGAATTCCGCCGGCGCCGCGGGGGATCCCGCAGATCGAAGTCACGTTCGACATCGACGCCAACGGCATCACCCACGTGTCGGCCAAGGACCTGGCCACCGGCAACGAGCAGAAGATCATGATCCAGAGCTCGAGCGGTCTGGGCGACGACGAGATCAAGAAGATGGTCCGTGACGCCGAAGTGAACGCCGACGAAGACAAGAAGAAGAAAGAGCTGGTGGACGCTCGCAACCAGGCGGAGCACCTGGTGTACTCCACCCGCAAGTCGCTGAAGGAATTCGGTGACAAGGTCGGCGGCGCAGCGGTTGGCGACATCGACAACGCCGCGCGCGACCTGGAAGAGGCTATCAAAGGCGACGACCTCAACCTGATCAAGAAGCGTACCGAGACCTTGCAGGAGGCAGCGTACAAGCTGTCCGAGGCGGCCTATCAGGCGGCCCAGGGTCAGCAGGGCGGCGGCGCCGGCGGTGGACACGGCGCCGGGGGTGGCAGCCAAGACGGCGGCGCACCCGAAGACGAAGTCGTCGAAGATGCCGACTTCGAGGTCATCGACGAGGACAAATAGCAGGCAGCGAAGAAGACGAGGAGGCAGACGAAAATGGCATTGGTCAGATGGGATCCTTTCCGCGAGTTGACGGCGCTTCAGACCGAAGTCAACCGCTTGTTCTCCCGAGTGGGCGGCGGCGACCTGGTCGAACGGCAGTCGTGGACCCCGCAGGTTGACGTGATCGAGACCGACGACAGCATCAAGCTCAAGGCTGAGCTCGCCGGCATGGACCCGGCCGACATCAACATCGAGGTGCAGGACAACGTCCTCACCGTGAGCGGCGAGCGGCGGTTCCAGGAAGAGATCAAGGAAGACAAGTACTATCGCATCGAGCGGCGGTATGGTTCGTTCAGCCGGTCGGTGGCGCTTCCGCAGACGGTGAACGAGAACGGGATCGAAGCCAAGTACGAGAACGGCGTGCTGGAAGTGGTCGTGCCGAAAGCCGAGATCGTCAAGCCGAAGAAGATCTCGGTCGCGATAGGCGAGCAGAAGCAGAAGACGGTCGAAGCCTCGGCGACGGAAAGCGTCTCGTAGCCCTTCGGGCGATACCGGCCGTACAATGATGTGACGAGTCTGAGACGGGGGCGGCGGCGAAGGCCGCCGCCCCCGCATAAGAGGAGCTGATGGCAGAGAAGAGACATATCCCTATCAACGGCGGCGACGGTGCAGAAGCGGTCGCCGCGGCGACCGGCCAGGCCTCGCCCAGGGGGGCGCAGAGCGCTCCGGGCTCGGCAGGCCCCGCCACCGCGGGTGCGGCTCGCAGCGCGGGCGGCCGGGGAGCTCACGACCCGCACGACGCGTCGACCAAGGTTATCGACGCACTGACGGCCGAACGTGACGCCCTCGCGGCAGAGCGGGACGCTCTGGCGAAGGAGCGCGACATGGCGGCCGATTCCCTTCTGCGTTTGCGCGCGGAGTTCGAGAACTTTCGCAGACGCACCTCGCGGGAGGTCGTCGACGCCGGGGTGCGGGCGCAGGGCGAGCTGCTGGGCGATCTGCTGCCTGTGCTCGACAATCTCGACAGGGCCTTGGACGCCGCCGAGCATCACGAGGAAGGCAAGGTGCTGGACGGTGTGCGGCTGACCCGCAACATGTTCGCCGGCCTGCTCGCGCGGGTGGGCGTGGAAGAGATCGGGGAAGTGGGCACCCTTTTCGACCCCAACCTTCACGAAGCCGTCCTGGTGCGGGCTTCCGAGCAGCCTGAAGGTTCGGTCGCGGCTGTTCTGCAGCGTGGATACCGACAGGGGGAGCGCGTCCTCCGGGCCGCCCGCGTGGTGGTCTCCTCCGGGCCTGAGAGTGCGACCAGCCCGGGCGGCACGCCCGTGGTTGCGTAGGGGCGAGACGACATGGCAGCCAGCAACCGCGACTACTACGAGGTCCTGGGGGTCAAGAAGGCGGCCACCCACGACGAGATCAAGAAGGCCTACCGCAAGCTGGCGCGCAAGTACCATCCCGATGCCAACCCCGACGATCCCAAGGCCGAGGAGAAGTTCAAGGAAGTCTCGAGCGCCTATGAGGTGCTGTCGGACGCCGAGAAACGCAAGCAGTACGACCTCGGACCGCAGATGCCCTTCGGCCAAGGAGCGCAGGGCGGGCGGGGCGGAGGCTCCCGCGGCTACCAGACAACGGGTCAACCGGTGGGCGGCGACTGGGCCGACCTCTTCGGAAACCTGTTCGGCGGCGGTTATGGTGGGGGCTCCGGCGGCCGGCGGCAGGCGCGCGCCGAGCGGGGCGACGATCTGAGTGTGGCCGTGCGTGTCTCGTTTGATGACTCTCTCAAAGGCGTGAGCACCAAGATCAGCGTTCCGCAGACCGCGGAATGCAAGACCTGTGGAGGCAGCGGGGCGGCGCCGGGGACCGCGCCCGTCACCTGTCCTCAATGTCAGGGACGAGGCGTCGTCAATCAGAGCCAGGGGTTCTTCTCGCTGAGTCAGCCCTGCCCGCGCTGCGGGGGCACCGGCACGGCGATCGAGAATCCGTGTGCTGCCTGCGGCGGTACGGGCCAAACGCGGGCGCTGCGGAAGTTTGCGGTCCCGCTGCCGGCCGGCGTGAAGGACGGCACCAAGATCCGCCTCAGAGGCAAGGGCGAGCCCGGAGCGCATGGCGGTCCGGCCGGCGATCTGTATGTCATCGCCCAGGTGGACGAGAGTCCGCTGTTCGAGCGCCGCGGCGCCGATCTGCTGGTTCAGGTGCCGGTGACCATGGTGGAGGCTGCGCTTGGCGGGACGGTTCGTGTGCCGACTCCGGAGGGCGACGTGGCCCTGAAGGTGCCTGCCGGAACCCAGGATGGTAGGCTACTCAAGATCAAAGGCAAGGGCGCGCCTCGGATGGGAGCGTCGGGCCACGGAGATGTTCTCGTCCGGATCAACGTGCTCACACCCCAGAATCTGACCGGTGAGCAGAAGGACCTGCTCAAGAAGTTCGGGGAATCGCGCAATGAAGACCCTCGTGTCGGCCGTCCCGGCTGGTCGGCATAGAGCAGGAACGCGAAGGGGCGTAACCAGATGCCGCTGGAAGACAAGATGAGGCCGGTGTTCATGATCTCGGTGGCAGCTGAGCTGGCCGAGATGCATCCACAGACACTGCGAATGTACGAACGACGCGGATTGATACGTCCCCGGCGCTCGTCCAAGAGCACCCGTCTCTATTCGCTGGACGATGTGGAGCGTTTGCGCCGCATCCAGCAGTTGGTGGCCGAGTGCGGTCTGAACTTGGCTGGGGTCGAGCGCGTTCTGGAGATGGAGGAACAATTGGCTGCGCTTCAGCGCAGGGTGGACCAGCTGCAGGCCGACATGGACCGGCTGGCCTTCCAAGCCCGCGAGGACCTGGAAGCCGCCCACCGCAGCTATCGCAAGGAATTGGTGCCGCGCAGTGCTCCCGGCGGCGTGATCTTGCTGACTCGTAAGGGTCGGGGTAGCCGGTGAGCGACGAAGCGAGGCTCGATGGTTCGGAAGACGACGAGCCGCTGACCCAAGAGCAGCCCTGCGCCAACCACCCCCGCCGCATGACACTGGTGACGTGCAACGCCTGCGGCAAGCCGTTGTGCCCGGACTGCATGGTGTTCTCGGCGGTGGGCATCAAGTGCCGCGAATGTGCGAGGACGCCCCGTTCCGCGATCGTCACGCTGAAACACGGCCGGCTCGCCCGGGCTGTGGCGGTGGGCCTCGGCGCGGGAACAGCCGTTGGGCTTGCCTACTACTATGTCCTGGGCGCCATCGGGTTCTTCTTCTTGCTCTACTTCATCGCGCTAGGCATCGGGTACGTGGTGGGCGAAGCCGTGTCGTGGGCCTCTGGTCACTACCGTGGGCTGCAGACGGCTGTCATCGCAGCGCTCTCCACCCTATGGGCCTTCGTCTTCCCTCCGGTTCTGTCGGTGTTTCTCAACACCGGCTTCAGCTGGAGCGCGGTCGTCTTTGGCCTGTCGCACCGCACCGGGGTGATCAACTGGATCGTCATGCTGGTGGCCGGGTACTTCGCGTGGCACCGCAACCGGTAAGCCGGCGCAACGCGTTGGCACTCCCCTAGGGAGAGTGCCAATACCTACTGCAATGCGACCGCATTTCCGATATACTATTCGGCTGAAGAATGAGGAGGTCTCTAGCCTTGCCTACATATGAATATCGTTGCGTTTCGTGCGAGCACCAGTTCGAGCGCTTTCAGCGGATGTCCGACGAGCCGGTGAAAGAGTGTGAGGTCTGCGGCGAGCCTGTGAGGAGGCTGCTGTTTCCCGTTGCCATCCAGTTCAAGGGCAAGGGCTTCTATACCACCGACTATGCCCGCAAGAGCACGCTTGGCTCGACCAGCAACAACACGGCCAGCAGTAGCAGCTCCGAATCGTCGTCCGGCCGCGAGAGCGGCGCTTCGGACGGTGGCGACGCCGGCAAGGGGAAGAGCGAACCCTCTCCCTCCGAGACGTCGGAGAAGAAGCCCGTCACCTCCGTGGCCGGCGCAAAGAGCGACTGCTGATCTCGCGTCCTGCTGCCATGGCGGCCCCTTCCCCTTCCCGGGACTGCGCGCTCGTTGCCTTTGGATCCTCGCGTCCGCTGATCGTCATCACGAATGACGACGGCGTCTGGTCGCCCGGCCTGGCCGTCCTGAAGACTGCCTTGGATCCGCTCGGCGAGGTGCACGTGGTGGCTCCGGCCGAGAATCGCTCCGGCGCCGCCCGCAGCATCACCATGCATTCACCGCTCTGGGTGGAAGAGGTGCGACTCTCCGATGGCACGCTTGCCTATAGCACCGACGGCACCCCGGTCGACTGCGTGCGCATGGCCGCCCTCGGCCTCTTGGAGCGCAAGCCCGACCTGATTGTTTCCGGCATCAACCTGGGCGGCAATCTGGGTGACGACATCACCTACTCGGGCACCGTCGCAGCCGCCCTCGAAGGCATTATGCTCGACATCCCCGCCATGGCTGTCTCGGCGGAGCGATACCATCCTTCTTCCGATCTCACGGTTGCGGCTCGCTTCGCAGCGCGGCTGGTGTCGCTCGCCTTAAAGCGCGGCTTCCCGGCCAAGACCCTGCTCAACGTCAACTGCCCCGACCTTCCCTGGGACGACGTCAAGGGCGCCCGCCTGACCGTGCTGGGTAAACGCGTGTACGGCGACAAGGTGGAGTATCGCGAGACCAAGGGTAACCGCCGCGGGTACCACATCTACAACGATGATCTCAGCTATCTGAAAGAGCCGGGGACAGATTTTGAAGCGATCGCCGAAGGCTTCGTCTCTATCACTCCACTCCACTTCGACCTGATGTCTCACGAGGCTCTCGACCAACTGTGCGGTTGGGACAAGGAACTGGACTCGTGGGAGAGGTGACGGGCAGTTTGCCGGCGCGCGGCGGGGACGGCGGGGAGCCGTCCGGCCCGGTCTACCAAGCGGTCGTTTTTGACCTCGACGGCACCGTCGTCGATTCGGTGGAGTTGATAACCATCTCCTTCCAGCACGCTATCCGCGAGGTGCTGGGGCGCGAGATCTCGCGGGAGGATTCCATCGCCTGGGTAGGGCGGCCCTTGCGGGAGCAGATGGAGATGTTCAGTCCCGAGCACGCCGAGGAGCTGGTGAGGGTCTACCAAGAGTTCAACCACCGCCAGCACGACCGCATGCTCACGCTGTACGACGGCGTTCTTCATCTTCTGGAGAGCCTCGGGTACGCCGGCGTCAAGGTGGGCCTGGTCACTTCCAAGTCGCGCCATACCACGCAGATGGCTTTCGACCTCACCGGCATTGAGAGCTACTTCGACGCCACGGTGTGCGCCGATGAGAGCCCGGGCAACAAGCCGTCGGCGGACCCCATCTTGCTGTGCCTGGAACGCCTGGGCGTGAGGCCGGACCGGGCGGCGAACCGGTAGAAGGAGCGCAGGGCCGCCATCCGCTGGGCCACTGACGACCGTGCGTGGCCCTCGGACAGCTCGGCGAGGTAGGCGCGGAGGGTGGTCCGCGGCGGGGTC
>PMIZ01000209.1 GCA_003157225.1 Actinomycetota bacterium
ACCACCTCCGGCGCCACGTCCACCACGCTCGCTCCTACTGCCGGCTCGCCGGGCGACTCCCTGGGTGAATGGGTAGAAATGAACATTCCCGGCCTGCCAAGCGGGGCCTACGCCGTCGCAGTCTCCGACCAAGCACTGCTTGTCGACCGCAAGGCGGGCAACGGCTACGAACTCTATGCCTACATGTTCGACACGAAGCAGACCGTGCGACTAGCCATCGACGCGTCCGAGTTCTCCAGCGAGGACATCGACGGCAACATCGCCGTCTGGTGGGAAGGTGACTACAACGAGGATACGGGCGAGTATAGCAACGAGCACATCTACGCCTACCCGCTGCCGAACGGGCCCAAAGTGGAGATAGCTGGAGGAGGCAGCTCGGTTCTCTATCCGCAGATCTCCGGCTCGTGGGTCACCTGGGCGCAAGAAGAACCATTCGCCGACAATCCGGAGGAATACTCGCTGCGCCACATTTATGGCGTGACCATCGACTCCCAAGGCGCGCCCCAAGATGACCCGGTCGAGCTCGTACCCGAAGCGACCGCTTACATACAGGGTGACTACGGGTGGAGCTACAGCCTATCCGGCACCCACCTGGCGTGGGAGAACGCCACGACTGTGGGCGCTTTCGACCCGGGCATCTACCGGATGGACCTCGAGTCGAGACAGCCAGTCATCGTGGGCTCCGAGGTCTGGCGGCCGTCTCTCGGAGGCGACACCTTGGTCTATACCGATGCCGGGCTCGTCACCATGAGCGCGGATGGCGGAGCCGCGAAGACGCTTGACCCTCTGGGCGATTTCGCCACCGCGGCCTCCACCTTCGCGGCCTACTTCCGGTCGATCGACAACGCCGGGACCACTACCTACCAGATCGTGGCGCGCGGCTTCACCGGCGCCTACGAACAGGTGCTGGGGGAGCAGACGGACGCGCCCTGGTTGTCCGCCGTCATCGCGGCTTCAGACCATCACGTGGCCTTCATAACCGGCGAAACGGCCCGCGTCTTCGAGTGGCAAGGGGTCAAGACGTACTAGCCGGCGGCGCCACGGCCGGCACAGCCAGCGACCCGTCGCTGTAGCACCCCCACGTCCAGTCCTTCACGAGAGGCATGTCGTCGCCGTGCTCGAGGATGTACTCCCTGTGGTCGACGTGGATGTCGCGCATCATCTGCCGAAGGTGAGCGGCCTTCTCGCCGAGGCCGGGAACGCGGTCGATGACGTCGCGCACCAGGCTGAAGCGGTCGAGTTCATTCCGCACCGTCATGTCGAACGGCGTCGTGGTGGTCCCCTCCTCCTTGTAGCCACGGACGTGCATGTTGTCGTGGTTGGCCCGCCGGTAGGTCATGCGGTGGATGAGCCAGGGATAGCCGTGGTAGGCGAAGATAGTGGGCTGCGTCTTCGTGAAGAGACTGTCGAAATCGCGGTCGGTGAGGCCGTGCGGATGTTCCTCGCGGGGCTGCAATGTCATGAGGTCGACAACGTTGATCACCCTGATCTTGAGGTCGGGCAGATGTTTCCTGAGGAGGTCGACGGCCGCAAGAGTCTCCATGGTCGGCACGTCGCCGGCGCAGGCCATGATCACGTCGGGCTCCACCCCCTGGTCGTTGCTCGCCCACTCCCAGATGCCGATGCCTTGAGTGCAGTGCCGGATGGCGGAGGGCATATCCAGCCACTGCGGCTCGGGCTGCTTGCCGGCCACGATCACGTTCACGTAGTCGCGGCTGCGGAGGCAGTGATCGGTGACCGAGAGCAGGCAGTTCGCGTCGGGCGGTAGGTAGACGCGGGTGACTGAGGGCTTCTTTGTGAGCACGTGATCGATGAAGCCGGGATCCTGGTGTGAGAAGCCGTTGTGGTCCTGCCTCCATACGTGGGAAGTGAGCAGGTAGTTGAGGGAGGCGATAGGACGCCGCCAGGGGATGTGCCCGCAAACGTCGAGCCATTTGGCGTACTGGTTGAACATGGAGTCGATGACGTGGATGAACGCTTCGTAGCAGGAGAAGAACCCATGCCGTCCCGACAGGAGGTACCCCTCGATCCAGCCCTGGATGGTCTGCTCGGACAGGATCTCCATAACGCGGCCCGTCGGTGAAAGACGGTCGTCGTCGGGAATGATGAGGGCGTCCCACGTGCGAGGCGTCACCTTGAGAACCGCGTTCAAGCGGTTGGAGACCGTCTCGTCGGGACCGAACAGCCGGAAGTTCTTCTCCTGCAGGTTGAGCCGCATGACTTCGGCGAGGAAGCTACCCATGACCTTTGTGGACTCGCCCTGGACCGCTCCGGGAGACGGGACCTCCAACGCGAAATCGCGGAAATCGGGGAGTTCCAGGTCGCGAAGGAGAAGACCGCCGTTCGCGTGCGGGTTGTCGCCCATTCGCCGCTTGCCCGCGGGCGCCAACTCGGCCAGCTCAGGACGAAGCGCCCCCTCCTCGTCGAAAAGCTCCTCCGGCCTATAGCTCTTCATCCATTCTTCGAGCAGCTTGACGTGCGCATCCGTCATGTCGGAGAACGGCACCTGGTGCGAGCGGAACGAGCCTTCGGTCTTGAGCCCGTCCACCGTCTTGGGGCCGGTCCACCCCTTGGGGGTGACAAGGACGATCATCGGCCAGCGAGGCCGTTCGGTGACACCGTCCACCCGGGCTTTCCGCTGGATCTCCTTGATCTCGTCCAGTACGAGGTCAAGCGTGGCTGCCATCTTCTGATGCACTGCGAGCGGTTCGTCACCCTCCACGAAGTAGGGCGCGTAGCCGCAGCCTTTGAAGTAGTCGATGAGCTCGTCGCGGGTGATGCGAGCGAGAATGGTGGGGTTCGCGATCTTGTAGCCGTTCAAGTGGAGGATGGGCAGCACCGCGCCATCGGTGGCCGCGTTCAAGAACTTGTTCGACTGCCAGGAGGCGGCAAGCGCCCCGGTCTCGGCCTCACCGTCGCCTACCACACACACGGCAAGGAGATCCGGGTTGTCGAACACCGCGCCGTAGGCGTGAGAGAGCGAGTAGCCGAGCTCGCCTCCCTCGTTTATCGATCCGGGAGTCTCCGCCGAGACGTGACTGGGGATGCCGCCCGGGAACGAGAACTGCTTGAAGAGCCGCTGCATCCCCGTCTCGCTCCGAGGAATGTGGCTGTAGTACTCGCTGTAGGTGCCCTCCAGGTAGGTGTTCGCGACCAGTGCCGGCCCGCCGTGACCGGGTCCGCAGACGTAGATGTCGTCGAGGGCGCGAGCTTTGATGACGCGGTTGAGATGCACGTAGACGAGATTCTGACCGGGACAAGTGCCCCAGTGCCCCAGCAACCGGGCTTTGATGTGTTCGCGAGTCAAGGGCCGGCGGAGCAGGGGGTTGTCGTGGAGGTAGACCTGCCCGACGCACAGGTAGTTGGCCGCGCGCCAGTAGGCGTTCATCCTGTCCAGCATCTCGGGAGTCAGTGGGCCCTTGGTCTCCGGCTTGTTCGTCGTTTCGATCGTCGTACCCTTAGCCATCCTTGCAACTTCGCGCCGAAGACAGCGCTGTATGTGTGGCGGGCGTTCATGAGGTCCTCGTTGGTGTGCACCACCATCACCGGGCAAGAGGCCCCGTCGATGCTCACGCTATCGAGTCCCGCTTCGTTCTTTGCCGGATCGAGGGCGATGCCCAGATGCCCCAGCCGCTCGCAAATGAGGGCCCGCACCTGCACGGCGTTCTCACCGATCCCGCCGGTGAAGACAAGAAGGTCCAGGCCGCCGAGCGCTGCCGCCAGCGATCCGATGGTCTTTCCGGTCTGGTAGCAGAACATGTCGACGGCTTGCGTGGCCGCCGGGTCGCCGTCTGTGCGCAGCCGAAGCAGCGTCTCCATATCGGCGGTGTTTCCGGACACGCCCTTCAAGCCGCTTTCCTTGTCGAGAAGCTGCTCGAGGCTGCGGTCGGTGTAGCCGCACTCCCTCACCAGATAGAGCAACACTCCCGGGTCCATGTCCCCGGTGCGGGTCCCCATCATGAAGCCGCCCAGAGGGGTCATGCCCATGGTGGTCTCCACGGGCAGGCCGTCCAGGCAGGCCGACATGCTCGCTCCGTTGCCCAGGTGGGCCATTACCACCCTGCCCTTGGCCCTCTCACCCAGCACGCCGATCACGTACTCGTAGGAGAGGCCATGAAAGCCGTACTTGTAAACGCCCTCGTCGAAGAAATGCCGCGGCAGCGGAAGGCGCCGCGCGATCTCGGGCATGCGTGCGTGGAAAGCAGTGTCGAAGCAGGCCACCTGAGGTGTATCCGGGCGACGCCGGCGAAGCGCCTCCATGACAAGCAGCGTGGCAGGCATATGAAGCGGCGCCCAGGCCGTATGCGCCCGCAAGTCCTTCACGAGTTCATCGGTCACAAGCTCGGGAGCCACATGGTTGGGCCCGCCGTGCACCACGCGATGGCCGACCGCCTCGACCGAGGGCAGGTCCTTGGCGGACAGGGCGGCCAGCGCCTGCCCGATGGCCTGTTCGTGCCCCACGTCGTGCAGATCACGCTCGGCGAACGGCGTTCCCTCCCGGTCGACGAACCAGAGCCGGCCCTGACCCTGTCCGACCCCTTCCACCGCTCCTCGGGCGAGGAGTTGGGCGACCGGTTCAGTTCCGGGCGCCGCCGCCGCGGCGGCGGCGCCCCCGGCCCCTCCGTCATCCGCCCCACCGGGGCCCATCTCGTAGAGGTGGAACTTCAGCGAGGAGGAGCCACTGTTGATGCACATCACCGTTTGCGTGTCGCTCACCGGTCACACTCCTAGCCGTGGTCCCGCTCGCAGGCTCCTTGTTCTAGAAGCCACCCTTCAGTTCCGCCCAACGAAAGCAGTCGACGGTGTGGTCGTTCACCATTCCCGTCGCCTGCATGTGCGAGTAGCAGATGGTCGGCCCGACGAACCGAAAGCCCCGCGCTTTCAGGTCGCGGCTCATCTCCTCCGCCTCGTTCGTCTTTGCCGGGATCTCGGCTATGGACCGCCACTCATTGTGAATGGTCTCACCGTTGACGAATCTCCAAACGTAGGCGGAGAAACTCCCGAATTCCTTCTGCACTTCGAGGAAGGCCCGAGCGTTCGCAATCGCGGACTCGATCTTCAGCCGGTTCCGCACGATGCCCGCGTGGGAGAGCAAGCGGTCCACGTCCTCCGGACCGTACTCGGCCACCTTGTCGGGTGCGAAACCGGAGAACACGCTCCGGTAGCCCTCACGCTTGCGCAGGATGGTAAGCCAACTCAGCCCCGCCTGTGCGCCTTCGAGCACCAGGAACTCGAAGAGCAGCCGGTCGTCGTGCACCGGGACGCCCCACTCGTTGTCGTGGTAGGGGAGATAGAGCGGCTCGGTGCCCACCCAGGCGCAGCGCACACGAGCATCCGCGGGCGACGACCGATTCATGAGCCCAGATCCTGCGCCGAGATGGGACTGTCGACGATCTTCATGGGCCGAAGGTAGCACAGCCCGAGAGTGGCTCCGCCCGCGCTCGGCGCCCGAACCGGCATCTCTGACTGTATGATGGCTTCATGTGCCCGTGCGTAGCGACTTGAGAGGCAGAGGATCGGTGCGGAAACGGGGTCCCGAATACCGCTGGGCTGTGCTGGGGGTCGCCTTCTTCGGAGTGTTCGGGGCATTGGGGTTTGGACGTTTCGGCTACAGCGCGGTCCTGCCCTCCATGCAGAAAGCCCTCGGCCTAAGCAGCGCGGCCGCGGGCTCACTTGCGTCCTGGAATCTTGCCGGGTACACAGTCATGGCCGCCATTGGCGGCGTGCTGGCGGCGAGGTTGAGCCCCCGCAGGGTGATCACCGCCGGCATACTGACGACGGCACTGGGCATGGTGATCACCGGGGTCGCCGGTAGCCTGGCCACCGCGTCGGCGGGTCGCTTCATCACCGGATTGGGGAACGGGGTGGTGCTGGTCCCGTCCATCACCCTTATGGCGGCCTGGTTCAAGGCGCGCCGGCTGGGGCTGGCTTCGGGGGTGGTCAGCACGGGCTCCTCCCTTGCGCTGGTGGTGGTGGGGTTGGCCGTCCCCCGCATCATCTCGGCCGGAGGCGCCGACGGCTGGCGCTACGCTTGGTACTTCTTCGCCGGAGTGACCCTCGTCATGGCCATTCTTAGCGCCGTCCTGCAACTTGACCGGCCCCAGAGAGGCGGCCACCGCGGCGGGGAGCTAGTCCTTCCGAGGTCCGCGCCGCTTGCGCTGCGCGCGCGGATGCCGCGGCCTTCGCTGGAGTTGAAGCGCATCTTCCACTCCCGCTTTGCCTGGCATCTGGGCGCGATCTATATGTTCTACGGGCTGGCCTTTCTCATCTATTTCACCTTCTTCCAGAAGCGCCTCACCTCCGACCTCGGCTACAGTCCCAAGAGCGCCGGCTACTTCTTCTTGCTCGTCGGAGTCGCGGGGCTGATCGGGGGCGTGCTATGGGGAAGTGTTTCGGATCGTGTGGGACGCAGAAGGACCATCGCGCTCACTCTCGCGTTGGCTGGTACGGCGAGCCTCCTCTTCGGGTTGAGTCGCGGCATACCCTCCCTGGCCATCTCGGCGATCCTGTTCGGTTCCACCGGCCCGGTAGTGCCCGGGCTCGTTGGAGCGGCGTGCTCTGAGGAGTTCGGCTACCGGCTGGCCTCCGCCTCACTCGGCTTCGTGACCGTCCTCGTCGGTCTTGGACAGACCATCGGTCCATACCTGGGTGGGGTGCTGGCCGACGCCTCCTCCTCCCTCGGGCCCACCTATGTCTTCTCCGGCGCGCTCTTCCTCGCCGGGGCGACGGGGGCGCTGGCCCTGGGGAACGCCCGGTCGGACGCGAGCAAGACCACCCAGAAACTCCCCGCGCTGCCTCAGGGAAGATGGCCGATCCGCTGAACGAGGCCGCGAGGTCCGAGCCCGCTTTCTCGTCATCCAGGCGAGAACAACGCGCACTTGGGCTTGCTCTCCATCTCTCTGGCCAGCGCGGCGAGTTCGCCATAGCTGATGCACGCGGCCATGCAGTGCTTCACGCAGGCCGGTTTTCCCCCCGCCCGTGTCCGCCCAGCGCAGAGGTCGCAGAGGTCGGTGGGAAAAGGCAAAAAGTCCACTTGCACCTTGCCCTCGGTCTCCCGGGTGCAGTCCTTCACCAAGATGCCCCAGCGCCCGGCCGGGTAGCCGTGCTCTTGCTTGCAGGCCACCTCACAGGAATGGCAGCCGGTGCAGTAGTCATAGTTGATGAGGAGCCCTTTCTTAGCCATGGTCACTCCCCCCTTCCTCGATCTTCTTCACCGCGACCAGGGCGGTCTTGTAGGGGCCACCCCCGTACCCAGAGGCATCGCCCGGGCCGATCTGCGTGAGGAGGTTGCAGTTGATGTCCCAAATGCCGTACAGGTTCGGCTCCCGTCCTTCGGTCTCGGGCAGCCACCAGCCGTGGGGAACGCTCACCACTTTGGGGTGAACGATAGGGGTGATCGTGGCCTTGCGCTTGATGCGTCCTCGGTCGTTCTCGATGGCCACCCACTCCCCGTCGCCGATCCCCAGCTCATGGGCCGTGCTGGGGTGGATCTCCACGATGGGGTCGGGATCGCATTCTCGTAGCCAGGGAATGTTGCGATGCTCGGAGTGGAAGAACACAGGCGAGCGCCGGCCGGTGACCATGACCAGGGGATACTTCGCGAAGAGCTCAGGGGTCCGCACCTCACTCTCCGGAGGCTCGGTGAAGAAGGGAAGCGGATCCATGTTCCACTCCTCGAAGCTTGTGCAGTAGAGCTCCAGCTTGCCGGTGGGCGTGCGAAACCCGGGCTTGCCATCGGAACGTAGAAGTCCTCTCTCGTAGCGACGGTAGGGTCGGGTAGGAGTGTTCCTTTCCGGGAACCTCCAGTGACCGTCTTTCAGTTCGTCGAAGGTGAAGCCGGAAGGTTTCAGACGATCGTTGATGAGGTCCTTGACGGTCTCGAAGCGACGGCGTAGTTCAGGATTGAAGCGTTTTGCCAGCTCAAGGTTGATCTCCCAGTCCGAACGGCATTCGTCTACCTGGACGGCGGGCATCATCACCTGGAGAGGGCTCCACCAGGAGCGAAGGCTCTCTTTCTCGGCAATGGAGGCGGCAGGGAGGATGAGGTCGGCGACGGCCATGGAGGTCGGGTTGGGGAAGAGGTCGACAACGACGTTGAACTCCATCTTCTTGAGCGCTTCGTAGTGCATCTTCGTGTCGGCCGCCTGACCGCCAAGCATATTCGTGGTCTGTATCCAGCAGGCCTTGATCGGATATGGGTCACCCGAGAGCATCTGCTGGACGGCCCGGTCGGGTTGGCCCCAACCCCGGAAGTTCTTGAGCAACGCGAATTCCTGAGCCCCGATCCGCTTCTCATTCATGCGCCGGACGAACTCCTCTCCATACAGCGAGTGGAGTTCCTGCGTGGAGAAGGGATAGGTGGTGACGTCGAACGCAGCGCGAGCGATCACGTTCCCGCCCGGCACGTCAAGGTTGCCCGTGATCGACCACAGGTGGGTGATGGCCTGCCCGATGGTGGTGCCCGAGGGACCCATGTCGATGGGCACTCCCCACTGGATGGCGGCCGGCTTGGCCTTGGCGTACATGCGGGCGGCGGCTGCGATGCTCTCGGCGGGCACCCAGGTTATGGTCGAAACACGGTCAAGCGGGTATTCAGCCGCTCGGGCCTTCAGTCCTTCGAAGCCGGTGCACCAGTTCTCTACAAACTCCTTGTCGTAGAGGCCTTCGGAGATGATCACATTGAGCATCCCCAGAGCTAGGGCCGCGTCGGTTCCCGGCCTGAGCTGTAGGAACTTCTCCGCCCGAGAAGCGAACCAGGTCCAACGAGGATCGATCACCACAAGCTTAGAGCCGCGTTTCATGCAGTCCACGACCCAGTGGCCGTAGAACCCGTCCTGGCAACCCGCGGCCGGGTTCTGCGCCCAGATCACGATCAGTTCGGGCACGTGGTATTCCGGGTCTTCCATGCCGTCCGGGACAAACTGGCCGGCATCGAGCACCGCATAGTCGCCGTGAGTGAACATCATGGCCGCAAGGCGGGGCGTGTAGCAGGAGTGACCGGCGAGACCCAGTTGCACCCAGTTGGGGCTGCCAAATGAGTAGCAGAGGAAGGAGATGGGGCCGCCCACGTCTCTTCCGGTCCCCTGGGCAAAGATGACCGCTTCTGCGCCGTACTTCTCCTTGATGTCGTTGAAGCGGGTTTCGACCGTGTCGAAGGCCTCATCCCAACTGATACGCTCGAACCTGCCCTCGCCGCGCTCTCCGACTCGTTTGAGCGGATGGGTGAAGCGCTCTGGGTGGTAGACGAACTGGGTGAGGGCTAGGGCTCGCGGGCAGAGCCGACCGTGGTTGTAGGGATGAGCTTCGTCTCCCTCCACCTTGACCAGTCGGTCGTTCTCGACATAGAGCTCGAGACCGCACCCACCATGGCAACCAGGGCCCGGCGACCAGGCCGTCGATCTGACTACGCTACGGTTTGTCACTGTTTTGTCTCCAACCAGGCGTTGAAGCGCAATCCGGAACTCGGATCGTATTCCTTCGCGGCCTTCTGAGCTATGTTGAGGGCTCCGTCGAAATAGAGGGCATCGTAAGGGCAGCTCTCCTCCCGCTGGCATATGGCACCCTCCACCAGACAGGCCTGTTTGCAGGGAGCCTCGTCACAGTGCGTGCACCTGCAGTAGCACCCCGTACATCTGGAAAGGTCAACGACGAACGCTTTCATCTGCACCTCCCGGCATCGCCAAAGGCTTCACCCGGGACCAATACTAGTATGTCTTGGATAGCGACGCCCACCGAGAGGGTCGCTTCATACAGGGTCGCTTCACACGCCGGCATCGGATAGTATGTCGTCCCGCTTGGTTGCCATGCGTGGTGCAATCCTAGACCGCAGGGTTCATTCAGCTGTACAATATTCACTCAGGTGTAATCCAAGGCGAGAGAGGTCCTCATGGCGGCGTCCAACTACCCGCACTTGTTTTCTCCAACAAGCATCGGCAAGGTCAAGCTCAAGAACCGCATTGTCAAGACGGCGGCCCAGACCTACTTCTTCGAATCGGGCGAGAATCGGGTTGGTAGCCTCGCCAAGGCCTTCTATGGCGCAGTCGCGCGGGGCGGCGCCGGTCTGGTCATCACGGAGACGCCCGCGATGGAATGGCCGCTCTTGGAAGACGGCGACCGCCGTTTCCGCATCGACAACGACAAGTACCTGAAGAACCTCGAGGAACTCTCCGCCGCGGTGCACAAGTACGACGTCCCGATCTTCTCGCAGCTCTACCATCGCGGCCCGTGGAGCGGCATCTACGCGCTCATCGCGCAGCCCTGCGCCTCTTCGGCCGTCACCTATCCTTCGCCGTTCGACGTCCATGACGAAGAGCCGCCGCACGTCCTCACCATCCCCGAGATCGAAGAGCTCGTCGACCGGTTCGCGTCGGGCACCTACCGCCTGCAGCAGGCCGGCTGGGACGGTATCGAGATCAACATGGCCGCCGACCACCTGTTCCACAGCTTCATCTCCCGCTTCTGGAACAAGCGCGAGGACAAGTACGGCCCGCAGAGCATGGAGAACCGCATGCGGTTCAGCCTCGACGTGATCAAAGAGATCAAGAGCCGTTGCGGCCAGGACTTCCCGGTCCAGATCCTCATGAACGGCATCGAGGTAGGGCTGCCCGGCAACGAAGCGATCACCCTAGACGAGGGCAAAGAGATCGCCCGCATCTACCAGGCAGCGGGAGTCGATTCCTTGCACGTGCGTTCCCATTGGGCGGGCATGCACCAAGGCTCGTACAACCAGGAGAACATGTTCTACCCCGAGCCCCACATCCCGCTCAAGGACTTCCCAAAAGAACTGGACTGGAGCCACTACGGCGCGCTGGCCCAGGTTCCCATCGCGGCAGAGGTCAAGAAGGTCGTCTCCATCCCGGTGATGACGGTGGGCCTCATCGACGCCGACTCCGGCGAGAGGATACTCCGGGAGGGCGAGGCCGACCTCATCGGCATCAACCGCCGCTTCTTCGCCGATCCCGACTGGGCGAACAAGGTGCGCGAAGGGCGTGAAGACGATATCCAGCCGTGCACACACTGCGGCACGTGCAACACCAACTACAACGCGGTCAGATACTGCCGCATCGACGCGGCCTTCGGGCTCGAGAGCTACGAGGTGGCTCCAAAGGCCGCCAAGAAGAAGAAGGTCGTCGTGGTCGGCGCCGGCCCCGCCGGCCTGGCCGCGGCGATCCGGCTCAAGGAGCTCGACGCCGGCCTGTCGGTGGTCGAGGTCGAGAAAGGCTCGCAGCTCGGCGCGCATATCCTCTCCGGCATGGTCTGCGATCCGATCGGTCTCGACCGGCTGCTGCCCGACTGGCGCGACGACCCCGACCGGCCGCTGAAGACGAAAGTCGCGACCGATCGGTTCCTGCTGCTCGGGCCGTCGGGCGGCGTGCGTCTGCCCAATTTCATGATGCCGAAGCTGATGAGCAACCACGGCAAGTTCATCGGCTCGCTCGGCGCGGTGACGCGCTGGATGGGCGGCCGCGCCGAAGCGCTCGGCGTCGAGATCTATCCCGGCTTCGCCGCCGCCGAACTGCTCTACGGCGCCAACGGCGAAGTCGTCGGGGTCGCGACCGGCGACATGGGAATCGGCCGCGACGGCAAGCCGAAGTCGGGCTTCACCCGCGGCATGGAGTTGCGCGGCAAATACGTTCTGCTCGCCGAAGGCGCGCGCGGCTCGCTGAGCAAGCAGGCGATCGCCCGCTTCAAGCTCGCCGACGGGCGCGAACCGCAGAAATACGCGATCGGCCTCAAGGAGATCTGGCGGGTCGAGCCGTCGCAGTTCCGCCCCGGGCTGGTGCAGCATAGCCTCGGCTGGCCGCTCGGCCGCGGCGCCTCGGGCGGTTCGTTCGAATACCACTACGACGACGGGTTGGTGACGATCGGCTTCGTC
>PMIZ01000026.1 GCA_003157225.1 Actinomycetota bacterium
ACGATGTGATGGTGGGTGCGGCCAAGGACAACCC
The DNA here is from genome assembly GCA_003157225.1 of Actinomycetota bacterium. Next base: position 35 of record PMIZ01000026.1, read on the forward strand.
TCAGGGTTGGCTCAAGACCAACATTGGCGCTCTGCCAGACGCCACTGAGTCAGGGGCGGCTGATGAGGCGGTCAAGCGCTACAACGAGGACATCGCCGCCGGCAAGAGCAAAGTCGAAGCCATGAATGAAGCCATCTCGGTGGGCTCTCAGGTTTCGGCCAAATACGCTCAGGACCTCCTCACTAATGGCGGAGCCTTCAAGAGTTTCGGCGACGCGGCCTCTGATGCCCTCTCCAAGTTCAAGCAGCAGCAACAGCAGGTGGATTGGTCCTTCCAAGACGCCCAGACCAGCTTGAACTATGTAGTCGAAGACCTGCGCTCCGCAGTGAGCGCTCTTGGCCAGGGCAAGGCGCTGAGCGCTGATGAAGTGGCGGCCATCAGCCAATACAACAACCAGGCCCTTCAGGCTGTCACCATCGCTGGCCAGCGGGTCAAGGCTGAGGAAGACATTATCAAGGCGATGTCGGAGCAGGATAAGGAGATCTCTAATCAGTCCGCCCTGCGCTCGATCCAGAACCAGATTGACATGGCCATGGGCTCGGGTTCGACCCTCTCTGCTCATCAGCAGATGTCCCTGAGCATTGACGCTCAAACCACCGGTCTTCAGGCGCAGCTCAAAGCCCTAGACCAGCTCAGCGCCGCCCGCGACCGCCAGAACAAGCTAGACCAGGCCGCCATCGCCATCCAGCAGGCCGCTGTGGGCATGGCCAACGATTCCGGCTTCGACATCGCCGCCCGCGTGCTCGAGGCCAAGGCCAACCAGGCGGATACCCTGGCCAGCGTCAAACTCGATGACCAAAAGGCCGGTCTCCAGAGCCAGGTTGATGCCCTGAGCACTCAGAAGACCCAGGTGACGAACCTCATCCAGCTCGATTCCCTGCGAGCTCAATACAACGACACCTTTGCGCAGCAGTCCCGCACCCAAGCTGAGGCAGATGCGGCTGCTCGCCTAACCGACCTCCAGACCTACGCCTCCCAGATGGAGACCGTAGCGGACCGCGAGATTGACTCCTGGAGCACTAGCCAGACCCGTCGCCTCTCCGTGATGCAGTCAGCCGGCCATGATTCTGGCACCACCTTTGGCGCCGCCTTTGACGCCGCTCTGGCGAAGGATCCGGGCGCGGCTGCTCTGCTGAATAGCGCCATCGCCGCCATCCCCGGTATCAACGGCCAGGGGAGTAGCTCATCCGCCACACCGCGGGCCGGTTCCTCTTCGACCCAGGTAGCGGTCAATAACACGACCACCATCAACCTCGACGGGCAGGCCCTCCAGACCTTCGTCCAGAAGCAAATCCTCCTGGCCCTCCAATACATCCAGGGCGGTGTCTCCCTGACTGGTGCCTCGGGCGGGGGTGCCTAATGGATCCGGCAGTCCTATATGACGGCACCGACCTGCTGACCCTGGGCGGCAAGATCGCCCCGGCTAGCACGCGGGGTTCCTTCTCCGGTCGCCCGGTGGCCGAATCGATGCAGTTCTTGATCTACACCTATGGCAGCGGCTTCATCCCAATATCTGAGCATNNACCGCGGCTGGCTGACCAAGGTCAAGGCCACCAATGAGGGCGGCATCGGGCTCCACAAGGGGGAGGCCTGGGCCTGCACCCTGACCAACATCTACCACCGGATGAGCGGCGTCCAAATCCCCTTCTCGGCGGATGGCTACTCGCAACCGCCCGGCTTGCTGGCGCTGCCCGATGGACAGGGCCCGGCGGCCTCCTGGTCCATCACATCGGCGGACATGATCACCTGGGCCTTTGGAGTCGTGAACACCCTCCAGACCGCCCAAGTGGCGGCTGGCAACGCCCGGGTCATCCCGACAATCACCGTGGGCGACCTCTCGGCGGCCACCTTTGTCTTTGACCAGTATTTCCCCTTCCTGGCTGACGGCCTCGATGTCTTCTCGATGCTCGATGGCATCTTCCAGATGGCCGGCCTGTGCTGGCGCATTGACGCCACCAACACCCTGCGCATCTGGTCGGCCATCACCCCGGTTGAGTCCAACAAAGAGCTGACTGACTCGCCGACGAGCTATCTGACCCCGACCACCGGTAAGACCCTGCTGACTGCCACCAATGTCTCGATTGAAGAGGACTCGCAGAACCTTTTCACCATCGTCCTGGTCCAATATGCCGGGGCGCCGGATAAGAACGGCAACTCCAAGCCGATGACGGTGGAGATCCGCGCCAGCGACGACATCATCAAAGGGCCTTCCGGTCATCCCGAGCTTGGCTTTGGCGAGCGCACGACCTCCTTGGCCGCGCCAAATGTCAAGACCAAGGAGTGGGCGACCGTCCTTGGCACTCGCAAGCTGGTCACCACCCAGCAGCCCAACGAGACCGGCTACGCGACGATTCTCTACTACCCTGGCGTTCTCGATGACTTCCTGGGCAAGCGAGTGACCGTCCGCCGACCCTGGCACGGCAAGGATTTCCACCCTGTCGTCAAGGGCGCCTCGCTCGAGTATGTCTCCGTGGCCACGGGTGCGCTGAAGCCCGTCCGTGTCACTCTGGAATTCGGCTTTGACATCTACCAGGCGCCGAACTTCACGCCATTCGTGCCTAAGCCAGCCGACACCATCGTCGTGCCGCTGCCGCCAGTCAATAAGCCCATCGTGGATCCGCCGACTACTGACAAGGACCCCTCAGGCCAGATTGACTCGGATAAGTTCGACTACAACCTCTTCCGGGGCATGACCGGCGCTTATGTCAATGGTGCCGATCTGACCGCCAACGACAATGTGAACCCCGGCGACATGCTGCCCTACCACGGCTTCCCCTATCACTCGCTCGACTATCCGTCCGGCGAAAGTGTGGCGGGCGAGTCGTATGGCTACTACAAGGGCTTCCTGGGCGCGGTGCTCAACGC
>PMIZ01000345.1 GCA_003157225.1 Actinomycetota bacterium
CGCCGACAGATTTACAGTCTGCTCCCTTTGGCCACTCGGGCACCCCCCCACACGCGAAAAAACCCCGCGCGGAGGCGAACCAGCATGATACCCAAAGGGCATCGTACATTCAAGAATGAAGGATTGTCCCCGGCGCTATGCGCGCACCCGGGGAACCGTGATACTGGCCTCTTTGAGAAAGAGCACCTGCGCCCCGGGGCCCTGCTGCCTGAGCGCGGCGTCGACCGCGCTTTGTACGTCGGCGAACGGGGTCATGAACATGGCGCGCACGTCCTCATCTTTGAGAGAACTGACCGCCCAGATCTGCGCGCGCTCGAGGATGGAGGCGATGCGGGTGGCCTGCTGCACCCCGAGCTTGTACTCCTCCAAGTCGGCCCGGGCAAGAGCGTCCGAGGGCGATTCCGCGGCGGCGAGCATGTCGAACAAGGTCTGGTTCTCTCCCAGTCCGAAAGGACACTCCGACACCACGATAAGCACTCCGCCGTCCTTCAAGGCGAGAGCGCCGCTCTGGATGGCCTTGTTGGTCTGGTAGAAGTTGCAGTCCATAGGATGAGGCGCCACGGCAACAACAACCTCGTAGCGCCGGTCGATCTCGAGGACAAACTGGTTGTCGGCCACCGCGATGGCCCGGGCGAAGGTTTCGCCGAGAGCGCCGGCGGCAGCGAAGCCCACCCGGTGGTCTTTGTCCAGCACCAGTTGGATGGAGTAGACCTCCTTGCCGGCGATGCCCATCGCCATCTCCTCCTGGAGGTCCTCATGCACGGGGTTGCCCTTGAGCATCAGCAACTCAGAGCCGGGCTGCATGGAGAACCTGTGGTTGGCCCAGACGGTCTGGTAGCCGGCCAGACCGGGGAACAACGACTTCCGTCCGCCGGTGTAGCCCGCGAAGTAGTGCGGCTCGACGGAGTTGATCAGCAACACGCTTCGTGCTTCGGCCAGGAGCCGGTTGACCTCCACTTCGGTGCCGCGACTCGTCGTGCCAAGATGCGCGAGTTGGTCCTTCGCCTTGGCATCGTGGGAGAAGATGCGGCCGGCGTGGGCCCGCGCCAAATCCGAGCCGAAGATGTGCTCTATCTCGGTGGGCAACGCCACCCGGTGAGTGCCGGTGGCGATGGCGAAGGACAGGTGATTGCCTGACTTACCGAGCCACTTCTCCAATGCCGGGCGCAAGACGGAGAGCACATCCGCCGAGGGCGTGGGCCGGGTGGCATCGTTCACCACCACTAGGAGGGGTGGGGCAGCCTTGGCGAGGAATTCGGTGAAGCGAGCCCCGGGGCGCTCCAGAGCGGCCCGCAAGATCCCTTCCGGGTCCTCGGCTTTGCCCACGTTGGCGCCGAGCACACCCCCTACCCGCTCGGCCTCTACCTCCACCGGAGTCGTCCCGGTGCCCCAGGGCACATCGATGCGCATGTCCACTCCTTGTCCGGCCGCTCCGGCGCGGCGCGTAGTTTCCTAGCCTAGCGAAGAGCCCCGCGCCGCGGCAAGGCGACTGGCGCCGCGCCGGAGCCGAGGGCGACCCGCCGCTGCGGCACAGTCCACGAGACTGGGTCCGCGGGGATACGGCTCCGGAGATACGTTTTCGGGTAGAATCGCCGGTACGGGAGACTCCCGCCACCGAATCCGAGCAGGGGGCAGTGACCGCCATGCAGTACTTCGACTACAGCATCTCGCCCGACATCTTCGCGCGCTTCCCCGGCTACGTGCGAGGCGTCGTGATCGCCCACGAAGTCAAGAACGGGCCTTCCTCGGCCGACCTGGTGCAGATGCTGCGTGAGGCCGAGGCCTCGGTACGCGCCCGGGTGAGCCTGGAGCAGATCGCAGAGGAGCCGCGGATCAAGTCGTGGCGAGAGGCGTATCGCGCCTTCGGGGCCAAGCCGGCCGACTTCCGGTCGTCGGTGGAAGCCATGGCCCGCCGGGCATTGCGCGGGGACGAGTTGCCGTCCATCAACGCGCTCGTCGACATAGGCAACGTCATGTCCCTCCGTCGTCTGCTGCCCGCGGGGGGCCACGCCATCGACCTACTGAACGGCGATATCGAGCTCCGCTTCGCTACCGGCGACGAGGACTTCGTGGCCTTCGGCTCGGACGAACTCGAACATCCCCTGCCGGGGGAAGTGGTCTTCGTCGAAGGCAAGACCGTGCTGACCCGCCGCTGGACCTGGCGGCAGGGCAACCACACCCTGACCTTGCCCGAGACCACCGCCATCGAGTTCAACGTAGACGGCCTGCCGCCGGTGACACGTGCCGAGGTGGAGGAAGCGTCCGCAGAAGTGGCGGAATTGATCCAGCGCTTCTGTGGCGGCACCTGCCGCGTCGACTACCTGAGCGCTGAGAACCCGCGGATCTACCTGGCGCCGTAGACCTTGCGGGCGCTGCGCAGCCGTGGCCGGCGAAGCGCCCGACACAGCGAGACGAGAAGGAAGCCCCGGGCGCCGCAGGCGCCCCCCTATTCAAGGCCGCTGCGGAGCCGCAGGCCCACCGTCAGTGGGGTGGCACCAAGGAGGCGCGCAGGCCCCTCTCATGCAGCAGGGGCCAGGGGGCGCGGGGTCCGTCGGAGCGTTTGAGCGAACCCTTGCGACCAAAGCGGAGACGGACCCCACGCCCCCTGCCACTTGATGCGTACCATTAGAAGAAGCCTGTGCGCCGCCTTGGTCACTATCACTAGCTAGTGAGCGGCGGCCCCGCGGCTTCTCAGCTGACGGCCTCCACCACTGTGGCGATGCCCTGGCCCCCTGCGATGCAAAGGGTGGCGAGGCCGTAGCGAGTGCCCCGCTTCTTCATCTCATGCAGCAATGTCGTGAAGATGCGGGCGCCGGAGCAGCCCAGCGGGTGCCCGAGCGCCACCGCCCCTCCGTTCGGGTTGATGTCGGCCATACGGTCCTCGATTCCGAGGTTCTTGATCACCGAAAGGGCCTGCGCCGCAAAGGCCTCGTTCAGCTCGATCAGCCCGATGTCGTCCAACGTGAGACCCGCCCGCTGGAGCGCTTTGCGCGAGGCCGGCGCCGGGCCGATCCCCATGATCTCCGGCGGCACTCCCGCCACGGCCATGCCTCTGATGACCACAATCGGCTTGATGCCGCGGCGGCTGGCCTCTTTGGCCGACATGACCACCGTGCAGGCCGCCCCGTCGTTGCGGCCGGAAGAGTTGCCAGCCGTAACGGTGCCACCTTGTTTGAATACCGCCGGCAGCGAAGCCAGGCCTTCCAGCGTGCTCTTGCGCGGATGCTCGTCGGTGTCGAAGAACACCGATGCCTTCTTCTGCTTGATCTCGACCGGGACAATCTCGTTCTTGAAGCGTCCGGATTCGATGGCCGCAAAGGCCCGGTTCTGGCTCTGCAGAGAGAACTCGTCCTGCGCCTCGCGGCTGATGCCGTATTTCTTCGCCAGGTTCTCGGCGGTGAGGCCCATCGTCAGGTTGCCGTAGACCTCGTAGGGTTGCGAACGAGGCTGGCTCTCGGTGTTGGAATCCACCAGCACAGCGTTGCCGGCGCCATAGCCGTAACGGGCGCCCCGCAGATAGTAGGGGGCCTTGCTCATGTTCTCCACCCCGCCGGCCACGACGATGTCGGCCTCGCCGATCATGATGCTGGCAACGGCGTTGTGGATGGCCTGCAGGCCCGAGCCGCACTGGCGCATAACGGTATAGGCCGGCACCTCGATAGGAAGACCAGCCTTGAGCGAGGCCACGCGCGCCAGGTTGGCGGCGTCGGCGCTCTGCTTGGCCTGACCGATGATCACCTCGTCGATACATGCCGGTTCGAGGCTGGCACGCGAGATGGCCGCTTGGATGACGACTTTGGTCAGGTCCTCAGGCTGGACGTCCTTGAGGGACCCGCCGATCCTTCCGACAGCGGTTCGCACCGCCGAGACGATGACTGCTTCATTCATTGGTTATCCCGCTTCCGACTATCAACAAGTCTTCCACCTCAGACGACTTTCCCGCTCTGGACAGATTCCCGGCTCTAGACGAACGACGACATCCCGCCATCCGGATACAAGATCGTCCCGGTGACGAAATCAGAAGCCGGCGAGGCGAGAAAGACGACCGGCCCTATGAGATCCGCCACTGTGCCCATCCGGCCCATGGGGACGTTGAGCAACATGCGCTCGTAGCGCGACGCTTCGTTCTTGATCCGCTCAGCGGTCATCGGAGTGATGGTGATGATCGGCGCGATGGCGTTGACCAGCACGTTCTTCGGGGCCAACTCGCAGGCCAACTGCTTGGTGAGCATGTTGACCGCGCCCTTGCTGGCGCAGTACGCGAGGTTGCCGCCGGTGGCGCCTCTGGCCCCGCGGATCGAGGAGAGGTTGATGATCTTGCCACCGCCCCGCTCGGCCATGTGCGCCGCGTAGTGCTTGCAGCTCATCATGACGCCACGGATGTTGACGGCGAAAAGCTTGTCCCATTCGTCCATGGGGAACTCGGTCGCCGGAGCCTTGGCGTTGTAGCCCAAGGCGTTGACGAGGATGTCGACCCGGCCCATATCGGAAACGGTCTTGGCGACCAGTTCCTGGACGCTGGCCTCCTGCGTGCAGTCGACGATGTAGGTCTTGACCGTCGCGCCGGTGGCCTTTGCGATCTCGGCGGAGACCCGCTCGAGACTGGCCGGATTCACATCGGCGATGGCTACCTGCGCACCGTAGCGCGCGAGCCCTTCCGCCAGCCCCTGGCCAAGGCCCCCGGCCCCGCCCACGACGACGGCGTTCTTGCCTTTGAGTGAAAACAGATCATCCATGATCCGGCCTCCTTCGTCGTCGACTATCGTTTGACCACGCCCAGGATCTGCCTGGCTTCGTCCGGAGTGACCGGCTCGAGGTTGAGTTCGTGGGCGATCCTCGCCGAGCGTTCCACCAATTGAGCGTTGCTCTGCGCGAGAACGCCCCTGGAGTAGTAGATGTTGTCTTCGAGGCCCACGCGCACGGCCCCACCCATGATCATGCTCATGGTCGTGACCGGCAGTTGCGCGGAGGACGTGGCGGTGACGTTGAAAAGGCAATCGGCCGGCAGGAACTGGTACATCGACACGAGCGTCTCGGGCGTCGCCTCGATGGCTCCCTGGTATTGCATACCGAGCACGAAGTTCACGTAGTACGGAGGCTTGATCAACTCCTTCTTGATGAGGTTGTTCACGTCTCGGTACATGCTCTGCGAGTAGCACTCCATCTCAGGCTTGATCTCCAGGTCTTTCATCTTGGCCGCCCAG
>PMIZ01000079.1 GCA_003157225.1 Actinomycetota bacterium
ATCGCTCCGGAGGTCGTCACGCGGCCGATCTTGTTGCCGCCGTACTCCGTGAACCAGATTGCGCCGTCAGACCCGGCCCTGATCTCCCCCGGGCTTCCGCCCGACGTGGGCACGGCATACTCCGTCATCACCGCCGTTGGTGCGTTGCCGTTTCCCGCGGCCTCGAGTGCGGGCGGGAAAAAGGCGAGCGCCACGGCAGCCGTCACTAGCATCGCGACAGACATTGCGAGCCTGATTGTTCTCACAACTACCCCCCAACTCAGCGGTGTGGAGATCCTGGATTCTTTACACCAAGCATTATATACAGGGTCGGGCGGCGCTCACGCCTTTCGGAAAAGTATCGCGAACTCATTTTCTAAGCCCGTCCTCAGGTTCCCGCCGTAAGAATGTGGAAAAGCTGGGCAGGAGCGGTATCGACCGCCACCCGCGTTAACGGTCTTTTAACACGACGTCCATTTGAGATTAACCGGGCATAGCCAGCATGAGGACTGTAATGGTTTGAAGCTGAATGTGACGGAGAGCGGATATACAGTTGTGAAAGGCGATGAAAGTAACTGCGGGACGGGCTCGTTGCGGCGGGCGCGTGTCGCCGATATCGATATGGCATACCGTGAGTTCGGTGCGGGAGAGCCGCTCATATTGGCAACGGCGTACTCCACGACCATGGATATGTGGGACGCACGGTTCATCCGCCGGCTCGCGACGCGTCACCGCGTGATCGTGTTTGACAACCGTGGCATGGGAAAGAGCACTGCCGGGACAGCCGTGTGGGGCATCGATCGGTTCGCCGGCGACGTCGCGGGCCTCATCGACGCGCTCGGCCTGGGCAAGGCCCACGTGCTGGGCTGGTCCCTGGGCGGTGACATAGCGTTGAGCCTCGCCGTCCATTTTCCGGAGAAAGTGGACAGGCTGATAATCTACGCCGGGGACTGCGGCGGCCGGCAGAAGATCGATCCGCCGAGCTACAAGGACATCCGGAAGAAGATGCTGCGCGACAGCCCCGTCGCGTGGGCACTTTCCCCGCTGTTCCCACCTGAATGGGTGAAGCAGCACCCGGATTGCTGGCGAACGGTGCCGTTCTTGAAGATGCGTATCCGGCCGCGGAGCATCTCGCTTCAGAACAAGGCTTATTACGAGTGGCGCGGCGTCTACGAGGAACTGCCGTCGATAGGGAGTCCGACTCTGGTGGTATCGGGCACACATGACGTGTCGACCCCCCTCGAGAACGCGTTCATCCTCAGCGAACGGATCCCCCGGGCCAGGCTATTGCTGGCACCGGGAGCCGGGCACGGTCTCATGTATCAATACCCGTATGAGTTCGCGTCCGCCATCACCGACTTCATGTACGCGCCCTCTTTGAAAAGAGTCGAGTTTCTGCGCCACGACCCGGTCCCGCCCTTCAGGTCCGGTCTGGTGCCGTCCTACGGCCTGGCGACGGAAACCGGTTGATCGAACCCTCCGGTGAGACGATCGGGACAGCGATCGTGATTACATGTCGGCGGTGACTCGCGCCAGCCACTCGAGCAGCAATGAGTTCGTCACTTCAGGCATGGTCTGCTGGTGGCAGTGGCCTGCGCCCTCGACCAGGGCTATCTCCGCGCGCGGGATCCTTCCCGCGATCTCCGTGGTGGTGTTGCCGGTGGACACTCTATCCTCCGAGCCGTGCATTACCAGCGTCGGCACGGATATGTCGCGAAGCCTCTCGGTGTATCGGGCCTTCCTGCCGGCGAAGACGAACCTGTCGACCTGCGCCATCAGGCCCTGGCGCAGCCCGCACCCGGTGAAGTAGTCGACCAGTTCCTTGTTGCCGGGAGTGGCGTCGTAGACGAGGCCATGGTGCTTGCCAGCCCACATCAGGATCTTCTTCCTGATTCCCAGCGGGATGATGGGTCCGTTGCCGAGCATCGCCACGATGGTCGCCAGGGTGAACATGTTGAGGCCGAACGCGTCGCCCCGCGGCCTGTCCAGCGTGTTGCAGAGCACGAGAGCGAGGGTCCTCCCGGGGTGGTTGATGGCTATCTCCTGCGTAACCATGCCGCCGAACGACTCGCCCATGATGACGGCCCGTTCAACACCCAGGGAGTCCATTATCCCGAGCGTGTAGGCCGCGTAATCGGCCATGCAACTGGATGGATCCGGCTTCTTCACAAGCAGGTCGGTCGCGATCGCCCTGTACCGCCGGCCGAGGGCGTCGAGCTGGTAGTGCCAGAACTCCTTGCACCCTTCAGCGCCCGGTATCATCACTACCGGGATTCCGCTGCCCTTCTCGACATAACCCGCGCCGCAGATGGATTCCGCCATCGCCCCGAAACCTCCTGGTGTCGTCAGCACCACGACTGTTCAATTGTGCGGGGCGTCCGGATAGAGGGCGCCCCGTCTATACGTCAGGGCCGGTAACCTCCCGGCCAGCTCGTGCCACTACTCCGAAGCAGCCTCCTTGAGGGCGGCGTCCAGGTCCTTGGCCTTGATGCCGAGCTCTTTGGCGACCTGCTTCTCCGCGCGCTTGAAGATCTTGGCCATCTCTTCGTCGACCTTCCTCCGTCGCATCGATGATGGGAGCCAATTCTACCATTGTGCCGGTGCCGTGCTCACAAATAGATGGACCGGCTCTCCGCCCGGTCTCTTCTGCAGGTAGTACACCTCCGGGCTAGAACACGTTCTGTCAGACACACC
>PMIZ01000001.1 GCA_003157225.1 Actinomycetota bacterium
ACAGTTTTCCACCGCCGCTTTCAGGAACCCTCGCACTCATGTTCGGGGATGAGCCGAGGCCCTACCATGACGACTTCTCGCTGCTGGAACTTAACCACGTACCCAACTCGTCGTGGGATGACAACAGGCTTCGCTCTGAACTGCGAGCCGCTGACCGGTTGCTGACGGACCCATCCCAGGTGGATTTGAACTCCGGCATGGGCCTCGACATGCACAGGCTTCAAGTGTTGTTGACCTACTTGCCCCAGATGCTCACCGATCACCGCGTCTCGGGCGCTATGCGCGAGCTCACCTTCAGCAGGACGCTGTTCTACGGCTTCATGGTGGGTAGCTTCTACTCAAGCCACTACGTTGAGGAGCGACGCGCTCTCCGCAAGAGGGATCTAGAAAAGCGCTACTTCGAGTACCAGGAGAAGCACGACTTGGCCTTTCTCTCCGCGTTCAGAGCTCTGGAGCGGTTCCTGGACGTCGGCCAGATCAAGAAGAAGAACATCGTCTCCCTGCTCGATGCACTCCCGTATCCAGCGATCCGATCAACTACCAGATACCGGAGGTTTCACGAGATCTTCTCTGGTGCTGCAAGGTGGGCAACCTACAGCGCGATGCTCGAGCATTTCCTTGACATCCGCAATGTAGCTGCGGCTCACGCCAACCCGAATCCGCCCCTGCCTCTCATAGTCTCCGAGGACAGCGTCTACGAGATCCAGCATTTTGTCCAGGAACTCTGCCTTGCGGCATTGGCTGATGTACCCCTTGCCGCTGTCCCAGAATGCGCCTTCGCCGGTTGACGGCCAAACAGGACGACCGGACCGGTCACCGTGGAGTCCTTTCCCGCAGCAGCGGCCCACAGATGCGGCTCAAACTCCGGTCTCTCGGAGCAACTCCCATATCCCCCGTTGCAGCACTTCGTGCAGCAGCTCGATCCGACCCGCGAGCTTCGTGCGCTCTTCCGTCTTCTCACTCTCACCCAGCCCGTGGCGGCGGACCAATTCCCGCAGGCCTTCTAGGTCCTCGGGAAGCAGCACCGGATTGTGCAGCAACTCCTCGTGGCACTCGTAGCAGAAGACGGCCGTCTTTCCCTCCACACCCCACGGATCCACCGCAAAAACCCGCTCGCGCTGATCCCCTGCTCGGTTCTTGGACCGGCCGAAGAACCTCTCGGCCACGAAGTGGTGCTTGGTCGCGTGCGAGCGGCCTTCCACAGAGGGTTTTGCGTAGTGACCCAGCCGGTGGAGACGGCAACCGCAGATCTCGCAGCTTTCGCTCATGACACCCAGTCTAGCCAAGTCGGGGGACACCAGCGTGCTCTTGGCCTGCTACGGATGCAGTGTCCCCTTGAACCCCTCTGCCACAGAGTCAAACAGCTGAGAAAGCAGGTCCCCACTTGTTGGTCCCCAGCCGCTCTCCCCTACGCTATCGGCCGTCCCCAGTACGTGTCTGAGCGGCACCAAGTAATCCACTGAGAAGCTCATTCTGGTCGCTTTCGCCTGGAGGCACCGAACCGGACAATGCCGGCCGGCCACGTGGTTGCACGGCTCGAGTGTCAGGCAAAAGCCCCTGGCGCCCTGCCAAAGCAGCTCGCCCGCAGCGAGCTTCTGCCAATGGAGTCGGTGCCTGATCTTTTCCAGTCCCTCACCAGCCAGCCGTCGCTCGAGGTTCCCCAGCGCACGCCCAGTCCTAACCACATCGCGCCAGCGCCTCGTCAGATCCTCGAAGGCTTCGTCGCTCTGCTCGGTGGGCGTCAGGACGAGCAACCGCCCAAGGTGTTTCGCGATCTCCTCAAGCTCATCACCTAGCCAAGGAAGACGCGCAACCGAGACAGCGGTCGCGAGTGCGAACAGAGCATGCTGGGGGCTTTCGATTCTTCTCGGGACACCCAATGCCCAGGATGCCAACGCAGCGGAGAGCTCCGCGCCGCTCATCCGGGCCAAGAAGTCACCAGGCGGCTTGTCTCTCTCAGCGCGCACTTCAAGCCAGCCCTTTGCCGGCTCAACCTCGGACGTGAAGAACAGGCTCTGCCAGATCTTGTTGGTGGCGCTGAAGTAATCCTCGGCGCTCAACCAGCCCCGCGACAGACCCTCGCGCAGGAGTGGGGAGGTGATCTTGATGTCTGAAGCCAGCAGGTCCGCAGGCCGGTGCTCAAGGTATCGCCCCGAGGTCATGACCTCCACGACCTTGTTCACATCGTGCAGATAGCGCTGTCTGTCGCGCTCTGTCGGCACCCAAGGCGCTTGCCGGTTGTCAGCCGTCGCGCCCTCTCGTTTCTTTGCCTCGATCTTCTCCTCGACATCCTGGCCCTCGCCTTCGCTAACCGGGACACTCGACGGCTCTTCTCCTGCCTCGTCCAAGTGACCGAAGCCGAACCAGGCCAGCAGGAGGTCGTGAAGTCCCCCGATTCTGCCGCCGTGGCTGGCGGACCATCCCACTGGACGAACCGTCGGGATCTCGGCACCTTCGGCGAGAACGTCCGCCCAGGTGTATGTCCGCTTCTGCCTGCTTACGGCCTCTGAACCCCCGCCCCCACTGCTGCGGGCTCGAGGTGGAGGCAGGTAGTGTAGGTGTTTGCAAAGCGCCTGGAGCGTCTCAGACCATGCCCTCGCGTCCCACGTGGACGGCGTTAGGGCACGATGGATTTTGTCGGCGAGGGTTCTCGCGGACGAACTCGCTTGCAGGTGAAACTCGTCATCCACCCAGTGTGGCGCCGACCTCACAGGACCACCGTCTTCTTCGCCTACCAGAACGATGCCCCTGGGGCAGGCCGAAGCGCGCACCGCGAGGCAGCCATCAGGACTCACCGAATACTCCGCCCTCAATCTGTCAACGAGACATTCAGTAACTGTCACCTCCGCTGCGGCCTTGAACGCCACCGTGAGCTGGCCACCCTCGAATCTTGCGGCCAGGACTCTGAGCGGGCAGACCTTCCCGGGTTCCTCTTCTGGCGTCCCAGCCGGCTCGCGCAGCTCCGGCTCGCCATCAAGGACCGTGAGATCGCTGAGCACATCCGACTCCAGGTCGGCAGGCGACACTGTCCTCACCGCCAGCAGCTCGGCGTTGCCTCTTACTCCTCCGGCAAGGAGGGCCGCCCTGGAACAGTTCGCGCTCCCGGCGAACAGCACGACACCATCCCGTCGTTCCGCCACATAGAGCTTCGCGTGAAGGAAACGGCGGCGTTCGCTACCGTCCCCGGTCTTCACAAGAAAGTCGACCGAGACGAGGTCGACATCCTCGGGCAATGCCCTCACGACGCGGCCACTGATCGAGGCCTCACCCGACTGCAAGAACACCTCGGTTCTGCCCGGTCCAACCCTGCTTCGCATCATCTTCAGCGCCTCGAGCTCGTCGTCGAAGTAGGGAGTGCAGACCACTAGCCTTGAGATGGACGTCTGACCTACCGAATCCGCCATCTGGTCCAGAAGAGGCTCTCCCTCTGCTACCCGACCGATCAGGCCAGATGGGGATCCCAGCTCGGTTGCCCACGGGTGAGAGCTTGGGTCAAACGCCCCCAGAACCTCCGCCTCGACTTCGCTGGCCAAGGGGACACGCCTGAGGACCCGCCCGAGGTACGAGCGAAAGAAGGAGAACGGCCCTGTTCCATCGGCATCCGAGTCAAACCGGCACCACACCTCAGCGTTCTCACGCCAACCTCCGAACGTGAGGTTGCCGGAGCCCACCAGGAGCGTTCCCTTTGCTTCGCCAGCAAGGAGCACGGCTTTGGGGTGAAATCGAAAGCCCGGTTCCATCAGAACCGGAACCACTCGGTATCGCACCCCGAGATTGCCTAGGACCCGACCTTGTCTGATGTAGCTCTCGCTGGCACAGTCGGCGTCTGCAAAGACCGTCAAAGAAGGGTGTCCGCAGCGCCGGAGAGCAGCCACGACGAGCGCCTGCACAAACACGAAGTCGATGTTGTGCGTCAGGACGATGACGTGCGTGACCCGTGATTCCCTCTCGAGAAGGCCGAGGACGTCGAGCCTCATGCGGACTCCCCAGCTGGCCCGGCTAGCGTGCGTCCTCGCTCCGTCACCGTGAACTTGCCGTTTTCCGTCCGCTCGCACCAACCAAGGTCCGCCGCCATTCCCAGGACATTGCTCAGGCGGGTGGCGCTGTGCCCCGGGAACACCGGCTCCGCGGTCGGGCGCAGCATCGGACCTTCGGGAAACAGCCGGAGCGAGCAGCTCTGCCCCTGGCTCATCTTCCGGAGTGTTGTCGCCAGGTGAGGTTCTACCACCGCGTACACCAAGAGGGGCTCGATCGCCCTCGCCACCGCGTCGCTCTGGTGTTCGTCGATGATCTCGAATGCCCGCTCCATGTAGCTCTGTCTACCGATCAGGGACTCACGTCCTAAGAGGACGCGGGCATCTGCTCGACACCTAACTAGCAGCCCAAGTGCCCAAAGAGCTCGCGGTGCCGGCTGGAGCTGCCGGAGGCTCCCGATATCTGAAGGTATCCGGACCTCGCCTCGTTCGCCGATGCGATCAGCAAGAACCCCAACGGGCAGCTGCCAAGCCCCGGCGCTTTCCCCGATGGCCTCTCTCAGAATCGGCGGGTCGTCTTCCGAGACAACCCATTCCCCGATAACCTGCGGCACGGTTGCCCGCTCCAATTCCCGCAACGTGTCAGTCAACGAGCTGAGCAGCATCTCGAGGGCGAGGTGCGCTCTTCGGCGGAGCTCGTATTCCGCCCAGGTTCCCTCCACTTCCTGAAGCGGACCCGACGATTCGACCGCTCTCTGGTAGTTGAGGCGGATAATCTCAGTCTCTGACAGGGGGTTCTCGGCAAGCTGAGTCAGAGCCCATCGCAGCGTCGACCTGAAGCGGCCGTAGAATCCCCGTGTTTGATCGTCCTCGGCGAACGGCTCCAAGAACGCTCCCTCCAGGAGCATGCGTTCCTCGGGGCAGCAACCCAGACCGTTGATGGAGAACGAGTCCCTCCCTTCCCGCACAAGGTCGAGGGTTACGTCGCCCCCACTGAGCACCAACTCCGATAGGTGCGAATCGGACGTGGCGCGCTGGCGGGCCTCAGCCAAGGTACGTCCTCGGGGGGTGATTCGGACGGGTAGAACGTCCTGCGCCAGTCCTCCGCCGAGAATTCCGAACCCTCGACAGGGCATCGCGTAGGTCCCGTAGCTTGCGCCGCCTTTCTCTGACGGGAGCGCAACCCTGCCTGCCTCGAACAGCTGATCAAGAGGCTCAGCGAAGTTGTCCCGGCCCAGCACACCAACCGTTGAGCCCGACTCACCCTCCCGCTGCCCGAGCTCGGTGGCGGCAAGAACCACAAACTCCAAACGCGCCAACACAGCCCTCAGGCGCTCCGGATTGAATTCAGCCCGGCCGTCAGTGGCTAGATCGCGCTGAAAGATCTCACCGAGGACCCAGGGGAGCAGTGACAGGTACCTCGCCCGGATGGAGATCGTGGTGATGCCAGCGACCCACGGCTTCTCGATTCCCTGGTCGATCTGACGAACGCCCAGAATGTCTAGGCCACGTATTGTCTTCTTCTCGCCGGAGTTCCAGAACAGTTGCATGAGACTGGGCTCTCAACGCAACGGGCGATCAAAGCATGTGACGCCGACGAACCACCCCCTGATCGGAAACTCGAAGCGAAAGGGCCGGGCCATCTAGGACCCCATCCTCAGGATCATGGACTCATCCCTCCACCACAGCAGAGTAAGGATATGCCCGGCGACGAGGATCGAGTCTTCGTAGACCTCGTAGTCTGCTGCTTCACGACAGTCGAACCAAGCCCAGGCGCCGACGTTTGCGGGGCTGGGTGGGTGACCTCCGTTCATGATGTCGAAGGCGATAGAGTTCTTCGCAGGTAGGTCTCGCGGCCACAGCCTTGACGGGAGGTCCGGACCCCGTTTGTGCCAGGCCCACCTCTTGCTGCCAGGTTCGAAGCAGAGGATCACCGCTGGGAACGAGCCCAGTTCGACCAGACGAATCGCAGTCGCCGTAAGGCTGGTTTCATAGCGGTCGGCCAGCGCCCCAGCACCTGCAAAGGTAACCTCTTTGGCTCGGGCATCACGGCTGAACATGGCCTTTGGGAGGAGCAGGTCGCCCGCAAAACGGTTGGCTCGAGTTTCTGGGTTGTTCGCAGACCACGCTCCGGTGAAGTTGCCCTCGGTGCACTCGAACGCTGAGATCCTCCCGCGATCCGACATCCAATGGCCAAGCTCATGGCCCGCGGAGAACCTCTGCCGAGGACGGGACGACCTGGAATCGACCGTGATGTAGGCGCGATCCCCATACCCAACGATTCGAGCGGCGGCACCTTCAAGCGCCTCATAGATGATCGTTGCACCGCAGTACTGGGCTATCGCCTCGATGTCGATGTCATCGGGTTCTTCAACGCCGAGCTCCGCAAGGACCCGGTCGGGCGACAGAAAGCTCCCTGTCATCTCTTGTCTTTGAGGTACTCGTCCAGAACGCCGAGGGCATCGAGCTGCCGCAGAAAGCCCTCTACGTCCTCGTCCGAAAGCTCGGCGAAGTCACGGAACTGAGCCGTCAGTGCGGGCTGGAGTTGTGGCCGAGCCTCAAGCAAGGATCGGAGTAGGTCCCTCATCTCCCTCAGCGAAGTTGGAATCCGACTCGAACGGGGAGCCGTCATCGATGCGGCTGCGGCTTCGTACTGGGCTCTAGCATCCGCAAGCCTCTGCTTCTTGAGGAGCTTCACCCCATCAAGGAGCGTTTCACGGGTGCTCTCGGCGGAGTCGCCGTTCAGCTGGGCCTCCTCAAGCACCTCCTCATCAGAAGAGTCTAGAACGGAGTCTGCGAGGGCTGTCATGAGATTCCACAGCTCCTCTTGGTGGTTGCGGCCTGGCTTGCTCATGAGCCCCCCTCGCGCCCGACGCCCCGCCGCAGGCGCCTCACGGCGGCTCGGTACTCCTTCTCTGAGGCCCCAGTGCACTCCATAATGTCGGGTCCGCTCATGCCGGCCCCCATCCCAGCGATGATGTCCCTGACCAGGTCGTCGGCCTCAAAGAGGCGGTCGATCCTCTCCACCTCGTCCTTCGCGATGGTCTCTCGTTCGGGATCCGCCGCCGAACTTGCCGCGTTCAGCAGCGGGTTCGGCTCGGGCTGGTCAGATGGTCGGTCGTCGCACAACACCTCGACACCACCGGCCCGAATCCCGGTATTTCGCCAGTTGCTCGCGATACTCTTCATGGCACCGCACAGGAAGCCAACGAAGTCGACATTGGCTGGGTTCCAGCGCCGGGTGTCCGAGAGTACAGAGACTACGGCGTCTTGCATCAGATCCTTGTGGTCCCTTCCTCTCGACGTGCTGCCAAGCCCCTTCACCAGCCTCCGCGCGTAGAGCACGATTCGCGCGTTGTCGGCGGCCGTGAGCGCTGCAATCGCCGCTTCAACCTGCACGACGGTGGCGGCCTCCTCGACTGGTACGCGCCGACTCATCCCCTTCCCCAATGCTCGTTCCAGAGGTGAGTTGGACAGGGCTGAGCTCCCGTGTCCAACCGGGCTTGGAAATGAGCATACACCTGGTAGACGGGGCGCCCAGCGCACCGTACTTCAGACTGCGGAGGGCTCGAAAGTGGTGATCAAGAAGAAGCGAATCAGGCAAGTACGGCAGCATCTCGGCTTCGTGCCCGTGGGCACGAGACTGAGGGTCGGGGTAGGCGTGACCCCAGACCGACAGGCGTTGTTCCGGCGGATCGGCTTCACGGCCGCCATGGGGGAGGGGGAGACTGTCCTCCCAGCGCCAGACTTCGGGCCAATCAGCCGCTTCAACGCCGATGGCAAGGAAGTCATCCATCGTGATCGTGACATGGAGACCGCCTACCGGGTCATCGAGTGGAGCTGGGTCGAGTGGCACGGCCAGGATCGGGTCGAGCGATCGGACCTCAGGGATGTTCCGTACAAGAGATACCCGAGGACCTTAGTTCCTCCTCCCAGCGTTGAGCTCTCGGTCTCCGTCCTGACGGACGGCTCCAGGGCCGTGGTCTCTCCTGAGGTTNNAGGTTGAGTACACGCCCGAAGGCCAGGCGAACTTGCTCCATGTTGTCAACCTGTTCCTGGAGATCTTCGGCGAGTGCTTCGTGCTGACGAGCGCCCTGGTACCGCTGGTCCCAGCGACCCTGAGAAGGCTGAATTGGGAAGTCCTGCCCCCGGGGCGATGGCCCTGGCAAAAGCTCAGGTTGCAGCTCAAGGAGATTGTCGAACGCGCGCCCAAGGGCAACCAAGTCGTCATCGAAGAGAGGTTCCGGGTTCTGAACGACTACTCACCTGCATTTGTTGCAGTTGGCCGGGCCGGGTTCCGCGGATATGTGGTCTTCGCCTTTCCCGAGCGTGGGCTCTTCGTCCTTGAAAGCGCCTATACGGGCAACGCGACGTACGTCTTCAATCACCAGTGGGAGGTGCTCTCGCAGCTCACGAAGGCGGAGGTGCTCTCCGAGGATCTACAGGAGGCACGCCTCATACATCGTCGGAACTGGAATCGGCAGGTAGCCGGCCTCATCGCCAGGGAACATGCGGCTTAAGATACCGCAGAAGGGAGACGCATCATGAGCAAGAGCCAGAAGGTTAAGGTGGCGCGCAGCGCCAAGACCGGCGAGTTTGTGAAGAAGGACTACGCTCAGAAGCACCCCAGCACAACAGTTGTAGAGACCGTCAAGAAGCCAGGCAAGAAGTAACCGCTCCTGGTTGCGGCACAGCGACCGGC
>PMIZ01000281.1 GCA_003157225.1 Actinomycetota bacterium
AAGCTGGAACGGCCGATCATAGTGGTCTCGATGAAATAGTAATCCGCGTTCTGCTGGTCCTTGCGAACACCCACAAAGGCGTGGTCGGGAATCAAGATGAGGTCAGCCTCCAGGCCCAGGGCTTCAGCCGCAGAGGCGTATAGCATCGCCAGTTCGATGCAGTTGCCACTTTGCTGATCCAGTACCTCCGCAGGGAAACGAATACGCTGCACGTCTCCAGGTGCGAGAGACACCCGGGTACTGACGTAGGTCAGGTCGTATTCGTTTTCAGCCTGCCAGATCGCCTGCAGGCGATCCCAGACTCCTCCGTCGTCATCGTTGACGTGATCGCCGTAGCCGTTCCACATGATTCCGGAGTCGGTATGATCCGCGGCTTTGCGGATCAACGCCTCCACAGACGGATCATTGGGCGTAACCATCGCAGCGAGGAATTGAAACACCTCCGCTTCGGTGAAGCCCGATATGGACCAGGGAAAATCCCGCCGCGCGTAGATGGTGGTCTCACCTGTCTCATCCAGGATTGGCTTCTCGACGCCCTCTTGCAGTGCCGCCACACGGACATGAACCTGAGCCGGCTTCTCTACGTCCAAATCATCAATCACCTTTGGGATGAGAAGCGGGTTCTGTCGTACTTCTAGTGTCTCCCCAGGCTTCAGATCAACCGTGTCAGTTGCTGTGCTTGTGTATCCTGCGATTTCGCTTTCAACCAGAACTTTCGCCGGCAGAGAGTTCTTGTTGGTTAGGTTGACAACAACGAAGTCGTCCAACTTGGAGCCATACAATGCGTAAAGCACCGTGATCAACTCAGACTTGTAGACGTAGTCGGCCTGGATATTATCCACGCTGAACTCGGCAACAGGTTGGGTGCTAGGGACAGCGGTGGCGCGTGAGCACCCCAAAGTGAGAAGCACGACGAGCAGGATCGCCGCACTCCAGCGTGCCTCTCGCAGCGACTTCCAGCTTGTCCGGGCGCGCATCGATGTCTCCTTTCAAACCTGACACGTCGTTGCGATGAAGATAGCAAACGATCCGGTTGCGTGCGGGTCGGGAACGACGATGGTTCCTGGGGAGGCAGCTCAAAGACGCCGACGGCAGCGCGTGTTCTGCGCGAACGAGTCACGGGTCGGAAGCTACCTGACGCGGGCGTGTGTGGGGAGGGTTTCCTTCCGGTTGGTGACTGAGTCCCGCGCGGGTGACCGAAAGAGAGCGAGCGTCGCTTCGCTGCGCGTTTTAGAACCTCAGGTACTGGGCAACTACAACCGGGCATTCGTGAGTCAGCACTGAGTCGTCCGAGCAATCAATCAGCGGGACCGGCGGGCGACCGCTCCCTTCCGGTCGCGGAGGATTGGTGCCGGCGCGGGCGAACTTGAGGCTGAAGGCGCGTGGGGTGATGCAGGGCCGGAAGGGAAGGCGCCCGGTATGAAACCACCGAATGACACAACCTCCCACGGATTTGCGGAGAGCGCGTT
This sequence comes from Actinomycetota bacterium, assembly GCA_003157225.1. The sequence goes on from PMIZ01000281.1 coordinate 1,470, forward strand.
CCCGGTCGGCTCTCACGTGTGTCTGATCTACGATTCCGAGGCCGAACGACGGTGGGTCATGGCCAACTTCTTTCGAGCCGGACTGGCGGCTGGTGAGGATACCGTCTACTTCGCAGATTCCGGGGTCCGGGAGACGATCGAATGGCTCGCTCTCGAGGGAGTGCCGGCCAGCGCCGAGGTTGCCGAGGGCTGTGTCCATGTGCTGACCGCGGAAGCGACCTACTATCCTCAGGGATACTTCTCCGCCGAGGACACCATTGGGCGAGTGAGATCGTTGAGTCGTGACGCGAAAGAGCGCGGCCATTCGGTCTTGCGGGGCACCGGGGAAACGGGCTGGGTTACACGCGGGATCCGTGGTGGCGAGGAGCACCTCGAGTATGAGGTGCGAATGACCCCGATGTGCCAGGAGTACACCATGACCGCGCTCTGCCAGTTTGACGCTCGCCTCTGGGAGGGCCAAGCCCTCTTCAACATGTTGCGGGTTCATCCCCGGATGATGGTTCGTGGTCAGGTGGTGGAGAACCCCTACCACCTGACTCCGGAAGAGTTCGCCAGGGAGCACGGCTCGGGGAGCTGAATGAATGGAGGGCATGGGGCGCGGCGAATCTGGCGCCGAAGCACGGGTGCTTGGGCGCCCGTTGTCGGACATGGTCGTGCTGGACGCGATTCCCAGCGAAGAGGTGAGGCCGGTCATGGATTCGAGTCGGGGATGCCGATCACGCGCAATTCCAGTTGTATGGTACCTAGCTTATCGAAAAGCCACAGGTATGCGGAGATAGCAGCGGAGATAGCCCCTCCGCGTCATCGCGAGTCCAGACAACGTGATCGCAACGCGAGTTGGTCATGGTATTCGTTTCCAGGCTAGGAACCTAGCGCAGGATGGCGGGCTGTTTGGTTTCTTGACGCTGGCCTTACGCACTCGGACCTATGCTCAGCGGCACCCGTACGTGCGGGGTTCCGCCCTTTGGGAAAGAAGCCGGCGGAGACCTCCTATGTTGGTGGTGCGAACAGATACTGTTCCGCTTGCGTCAAGCGGGGCACCAGGAAGGAATCGGCGTGGGCCCTGCGTCCGGACAGCGAGTTCCGACTATGCAAGCTTCACCTAGCATCTGGACCAACCCCGTCCCTCGGCTGGCCTTCGTGGTCCCTTGCTTCAATGAGGAGGAGGTTCTCCCTGAGACTGTGAAGCGCTTGGCGGATGTGCTGAACAATCTGGTAGCGCAGGAGCTGGTCCGACCGGACAGCTTCGCCCTCTATGTGGACGATGGCAGCCAGGATCGCACCTGGGCTCTTATCGCGTCGGCCCAGCGGGAGAACCAAGCGGTGGGCGGAGTAAAGCTGGCGCGCAATGCTGGTCACCAGAAAGCTCTCCTCGCCGGTATCCAAGCGGCCGTCCCGGCCGCCGACTGCGTGATCTCGCTCGACGCCGACCTCCAGGACGACCTCGCGGCCATCGGCGAGTTCGTGGTCAAGTATCGGGAGGGGTTCGACATCGTGTACGGTGTGCGGCGCCAGCGCACTGTCGACTCTTGGTTCAAGCGATCCACCGCCCAGGGCTTCTACCGGCTCTTGCGCACCATAGGGGTGGACGTCGTTAACGACCACGCCGACTGCCGGCTCATGAGCAGGCGCGCCCTGGAGCAACTGGACCGTTTTGGAGAGTCCCACGTGTTCCTGCGGGGCATCGTCCCCCTGCTCGGCTTTCCGTCCACCCAGGTGTTCTACGACCGACAAGCTCGTTTGGCGGGCGAGTCAAAGTACCAGCTTAGAAAGATGCTGGCCTTGGCCGCGGAGGGCATCACCTCTTTCAGCATCGCTCCCCTGCGATGCATCGGTGCGCTTGGGCTGGCGCTCTGTCTAGTCAGCGTTCTGGGAGGTATTGCTGCGTTGGTTTGCTGGGGCGTCGGACTGTCGATGCCCGGTTGGGTGACCATTATCGTCTCAGTCTGGTTTCTAGGGGGTCTCCAATTGGCGTCCTTGGGTCTCCTGGGTGAGTACGTGGGCAAGACCTACCAGGAAGCCAAGCATCGTCCTCGCTTCATCGTGGAGACTACCCTTGAGCCTCGCGGGGGGGGACTGGGCCGCGTGTAAATCCTTGGGTGTGTAACGGTCGAGGTCGGGTAGCGGGGGAGCCTGAGCGCGTTCCGGGGCTCCAAGCCGCTGAGCATCAGCTTACGAAGTCTTTATCGAGTCGCAGTCATGCTTTAGCTTCGCTCCGCCAGACCGATGGAGCTTGCATTTGCCGTGCGGTCGCATAGAGGCAACAACCTGTGGAGGGTGATGAGCGCAACAGATGACGCGGCGGCACCCAGAAAGCAATGGGGGTCCCCGTGAGCGACCCGAGCTTGTCTTCGCCCTGGACGGTCGTTGACGGGCCGGCCCCAGCCCCATCCCAGAAGATAGGCTGGCGCGGGCGCGTCGGAGTCCGAGTAGCTGAGATGGGCTGGTCTTTGCCCGTCCTCTTCGCGCTTCTGGCATTGACCGGTGTCCTCTACCTCTGGGCCCTTGGCCACTCCGGCTGGGCCAACTCCTACTATGCCGCTGCGGTCGAGGCGGGCACCAAGAGCTGGAAGGCGTTCTTCTTCGGCTCTTTTGACTCGTCCAACTTCATCACCATAGACAAGACCCCGGCCTCACTCTGGCTCATGGGGCTTTCGGCGCGCATCTTCGGGCTGAACTCTTGGAGTCTCCTCGTACCGCAGGCGCTGTGCGGCATGGCTACGGTTGGCCTGACCTATGCAGCGGTGAAGCGCTGGTGGGGTACCGCCGGTGGCCTCTTGGCCGGCGCCGTGGTGGCTGCGACCCCAGCGGCTGCACTCATGTTTCGGTTCAACAACCCCGACGCGCTCCTCACCCTGCTCCTCATGGCAGCCGCGTGTGCAGTAATGCGGGCGGTGGAAGACGGCAAGACTCGCTGGCTCATCTTGGCCGGCAGCCTGATGGGCTTCGGCTTTCTCACCAAGATGCTGCAAGCTTTGCTGGTGCTCCCAGTCTTCGCCCTGGCCTACTTCGTGGCCGGCAAACCTCGCCTGCTCAAGCGAACTTGGCAGCTCGCCCTTGCCGGGCTGGCTGTGGTGGTCTCCGCAGGCTGGTGGATAGCGATCGTGGAGCTGTGGCCGGCTACGTCCCGCCCGTACATCGGCGGATCGACGACCAACAGCGTCTTTGAGCTCATGTTCGGCTACAACGGGCTTGGCCGTATCACGGGCAATGAGGTAGGGGCGGTTAGCTCGCAGGGCGCCATCACGGGGACCTTTGCCAGCACTAATCAGTTGAGCGGTGGCACCGGACTCGGCCGGCTATTCTCCGGCGAGATGGGAGTCGAGATCAGTTGGTTACTGCCCGCCGCGCTCCTTGCTCTGGCGGCTGGCATTCTGCTTGTCTGCTTGCACCGGAGGGATGACGCGAAGACTGGCCGCATGCTCCGGGCGAGCCTCATTGTCTGGGGCGGCTGGCTTCTGGTCACCGGCGCCGTGTTCAGCTTCATGCAGGGCATCATCCATCCCTACTACATGGTTGTTCTGGCCCCGGCCTTGGGTGCCTTGCTGGGCATGGTGATCCCCCAGCTCTGGCGGCGGCGCGGCAGTATCGGCTGGCGTGCGCTCCTTGCCGCCATTCCAGCGGCGGGTGCAGTCTGGAGCTTCGTCCTCCTGGGCCGAACATTCAGCTGGATGCCCTGGCTGCGCTGGACGCTCCTGTTCGTCGGCCTCGTCACTTCCGCGGCTCTTCTTGCCTATGACTGGCCTGGCGGACGGTTCTGGCGACACTCGATTGGCCTGGGTCTCGCTACAGTGGCCTTGGTGACGGCACTCGGCGGATCCGCCGCCTGGGCAGTCGCAACGGCCGGACAGCCGCACACCGGGGCGATACCGTCCTCCGGCCCATCAGGTGGGGGCAGCTTCGCCGGACAAGGCAGGAACGGTGGCTTCTCGGGCGGTGCGAGGGCGTGGGGTGACGGAAATGGGGGCCAACCACCCGCTCCCCAGGGTGGAGGCCGGATGGGCGTGGCGCCCAGCGGTGGCGCCGGCGGCAACCGCGGCCCGGGTGGCGTGGGCGAAGGATCGTCCGTCAGCAGCGAGCTTGTCGCGCTTCTCCAGAAGGACGCTTCCTCCTACCGCTGGACGGCCGCGATGAGTTCCGCCAGCAACGCAGCGCCGGTCCAGCTGGCCTCCCGAACGCCCATCATGGCGTTGGGCGGTTTCAACGGCACCGACAACTCGCTGACGCTGGCGCAGTTCCAAGCGCTGGTTGCCGCCCATCGGATCCACTACTACATAGCGGGCGGCGGCTTTGCGAACAGCCCAAACTCGGGCGTGGAAGGCCAGATTGCCACCTGGGTCGAACAGAGCTTCGTCTCGACGACCGTCGGCTCGACGAGGCTTTACGACCTGACGGTGCCGACGTCAGCTTCTACAAACTAGCTTCTGCCTCGCCCCGGCATGCAGAGACTACGCTGCGACCGCAGGGGCTCTGGGGTGCCGCCCCTTTCCGCAGGCGCCAGCTTCCACAGTGTGGAGCTGCGGTGGACCCTGACCAAGCGCGGCGGCTGAAACCGGCTCCAACATCGACGTCGACGCCGTGGATGTGACCGGGACTCTGGACTAGAGGGGGGGCCACCTCAGTCCTGGTGCCTGGAGGTGCTCTGCCTCCACTTCCTCATTCTCCTGATCTCAAGCGAGCGCTGGGGCCGATTTCCTCAGGGGCCACGATCCTTGCATGGTGTTTGTTCCTGGGGGTGAAGCAGCTAGCCACGTGACGGACAGCCGCTCGCCTCGCTTGAACAGCGGCATGATCCTCGGCGGCGTCTTGGCTACCGCGACAGCGAGCTTAGATTGACTAGCGCCCCAATAACCTTTCTCCGCAATTTGCGACCGCAAGCTGAATCTCTCACCCCCATGCATGCAAAAACCAACACCGGGTGTTTGAATGTCGCCAAGGTGTTCTGACGCCAGCCTTGGGCATGTGGCGCGCAGTATCCTGAGAGCGCCGCCTTCAGAGAGCATCCAACAGAGCTATGAGCGGGAATCCGGGAACGCCAGCTAAGAAGGAGTGATGCGCAATGGGGAAGATGCCGCTAGACCCAGGCGAAACCAGCCTCGGCACCTGGACGATACTGTACCTTCCTCCGGGAGGTGGCAAGTACAACGGGGTGCTGAATGTAACCGACCGCCGGCTCCTCTACGACGCCAAGTTCGACGTGTCGACCCGCGGCCTGGTCGAAGAGGCGTTGTTCATCAAGTGGGGCTCGGAGGGCTATGTGGTCATACCGAGGGAGCGCATCCGCAAGGTGGAGACGCAGAAGAGCATGTTGGCCAAGAAGATCGTTCTCACGCTCGACGACGGACAGCAACACGTGTTCAACTACGGCGCCCTGAACATCGACAAGATAGTCGAGGCGATCAACCACAAGTAGGACCGCAGAGAAGAGCAGCGGACAGCATTACCGTTAGTGTGTTCCCTGAAGTGAAGTAGGCACGCGGGCAACCGATCGAAGTGCTTGACAAGGACGATGCCGGCGGCACCGGTGGCTCCGAAGATGGTCAGTCTCATCCCATCCGCCCCTAGGGCAGTGGCGAAATCACCAGGGGATAGATGACCTCATGGACGATCCGGTGGGCGAAGGCCTTGTCCGGCGGTTTGCCGCTGGTCAACACCCGGGAGAAGAAGAGCGCCGGGATGATCTCGATGATGAATTCCACATCCCGTCCTCGGGGGACCTCCCCTCTTTCCACCGCGCGCTCGAGAACAAGCCGGAGCAGCCTATGGCCCGCCTCGAGAAACCGGTCGTTGAGGGCGCGTGCCAGCTCAGGGTCGCGGCTACAGGCGGTCGCCAGTCCGGCGATGATGCTGGTCCCGAAATAGTCTTGCCGCTTGAGTTGTCCATGCTCGAGCAGCAGTTCCAGATCGCCCAGGAGGGTGCCGGTGTCCGGTTCGGGCAGAGTCGGGTGGTGGAGAGCCAGCGCATCGACCACCAGTTCCGCCTTGGAGGACCAACGGCGGTAGAGGGCCGCTTTGCCCGCCCGCGCCCGTGTGGCGACCATGTCCATGGTCAGGCGGTCATACCCATACTCGCTCAGGACCTCAAGAGTGGCAGCCAGAAGAGCCGCGTCCCGCGACCGGTCCAGCGGGCGTCCCTTCGGCGGCTGGCCGCTCTCGGTTTTCGAAAGTCCTTCGCTTGAATCAGCCATCGTCCTCACTCCCAAAATGCTAGTATACGCGCTTGCGAAACGGAACCAGTCTGTTTCGCAGTGCGCCCTGACCTGACAAGGAGAGAGTTGTGGCCGGACTTGCCCGCTGGTGCTACCGGCACCGCTTTGTAGTCGCCGCCGCCTGGCTGATCGTACTGTTCGCGGTGGTCATCGTCGAGCAGGCGGTCGGCAGTTCCTACTCCAACTCGTTCACCTTGCCCGGGACCGAGTCCTCGCGCGCTCTCCAGCTGCTCAGTTCGGCCCTGCCCCAGCAGTCGGGCGACTCGGACACCATCGTCTGGCATACAGCGGACGGTTCCGCGAGCGACCCGGCGGTCAAGGCGCGCATACAGGGGCTTCTCCAGCAAGTCGCGGTTTCGCCGTCGGTGGCCTCCGTTCGCAGCCCCTACGACGCGGCCGGTGCCGGGCAGGTCAGCAAGGACGGTAAGACCGCGTTCGCCACGGTGGTGTTCGCCGGGCTGGCTCCATCGCTGCCCAAGCCCGACGTTCGGCACGTGATTGCTCTCGTCGCTGCGACTCGCACGCAAAGTCTGCAGGTCGAAGTAGGCGGCCAGGCCATCGAGAGCGCGAACCAGATTTCGCTCTCGCGCAGTGTGGCCATCGGACTGGTCGCGGCAGCGGTGATCATCCTCCTCGCTTTCGGCTCGCTCTTCGGCATGCTCCTGCCGCTCATCACGGCCGGCGTCGCCCTCGGGTTGACTTACTTTGGCATCGACCTCATCTCCCACGCGGTCGGCATCAACTCGATCGCTCCGACCATGGCCATCCTCATCGGGTTGGGCGTGGGCATCGACTATGCGCTCTTCATCGTCACCAGATACCGCCACGGGTTGAAGGCGGGAATGCCCACGGAAGAAGCGGCGGTGCGAGCGTTGAACACCGCGGGGCGCGCGGTGCTCTTCGCAGGCGGGACGGTCTGTGTCGCACTGCTCGGGATGCTCGTACTTCGTCTGAACATGCTCGACGGTATGGCCTACTCGTCGGCCTTCGCCGTGGTGCTGACCCTGGCCGCCGCCATGACGCTCTTGCCCGCCCTTCTGGGTTTCATGGGCCCCCGCCTGCTGAGCCGCAAGGAGCGCCGGCGCCTGGCCGAGGATGGGCCGCGGGAGGGTTATGGCACCGGCTTCTGGGCACGGCTGGGTGGCTTCGTCTCCCGCCGTCCTATCATCCTCGCGGTGACTGCGTTGATCATCATGCTCGTCCTGGCCAGCCCCTTCGTGTCGCTGCGCCTGGGCCTCTCCGACGCCGGCAACGATCCGGCCTCCTCCACCACGCGAAGAGCCTACGACCTGCTGACCGCTGGCTTTGGCCCCGGCTTCAACGGTCCTCTGCTGCTCGTGGCCCAAACGGGTTCGCCGACCGAAACTGCCGCTCTCGGCCGCTTGACCGAGACGCTGAATAGCGTCCCGGGCGTGGCTGCCGTGGTCCCCTTCCCCTCCTTGCCCGGGGCCAAGGTGGCTATCGTCGAAGTCATTCCCTCGACTTCGCCTCAGGATGTCAAGACCAGCGAACTGATAACCCATCTGCGGACGGATGTGATCCCGGCGGCTGAGAAGGGGAACGGCTTGAAGGTGCTGGTGGGCGGAGCCACAGCCATCTTCGACGACTTCGCCAGCATCATCACCTCCAAGTTGCCGCTCTTCATCGGCGTGATCGTGGTGCTGGGCTGCCTGCTCCTGTTCATCGCCTTCCGGAGTTTCGTGGTTCCGGCTACGGCTGCCGTTATGAACCTGCTCGCCGCTGCTGCCGCCTTCGGGGTCCTCGTCGCCTTCTTCCAGTGGGGCTGGGGATCAGACCGGCTGGGGCTGGGCCGAGCCGGACCGGTGGAGGCGTTTCTGCCGGTGATCATGCTGGCCGTGCTGTTCGGTCTCTCTATGGACTATCAGGTGTTCCTCGTGAGCCGCATGCACGAGGANNGCCGCCGCCGCCATCATGATCTGCGTCTTTTCGGCGTTCGTCGTCGGCGGCCAGCGGGTCATCGCCGAGTTCGGCATCGGACTGGCTGTCGCCGTGTTCCTCGACGCTTTCGTCCTGCGGACCTTCCTGGTGCCGTCCCTGATGCATCTCTTCGGCAAAGCCAATTGGTGGCTGCCCCGCCGGGTCGATCGTCACCTGCCCCATCTTTCGGTGGAGCCGACGGAGGATGCGGAGGAGGCCAACCTCTGAAGTCGCGCTAGCGGCTCGAAGCCGCAGAGATCCGCCCCTAGCCGCGAAGACAGTCGGCGCGGACGCGATCGTCGAGACCGCGGCGCCGCAATTGCCTAAGCAGATGGGGAGGAATTCCCGCCCGCAGCTGCCGGCCA
>PMIZ01000089.1 GCA_003157225.1 Actinomycetota bacterium
CTCTTCGCTCTTCTCTTCCAGAACCTCGCCGACCGTGGCCGCGTAGTGCGGGAGGTGCTCCTCTACGCAGATCATGTGCAGCTCACCCCCGCAACACCGCACGAGTTCGATGGCTTTGGTCAGTGCTCTTCTCGCGTGCTCTGAGCCATCGTTGGCAACCAGGACTTTCCCGAACATGGCNNCCTCCTACTTCCCTACATCGACGCTAACTTGCTCAACAGCCGGCGAGACAGGAGGCTGAAAGAAGCGTTGCGCGATGACCGTGGGGATTATGGCTGTCGCGATCACTACCGTAACGAGCACCGAAAACTGACTCTTGCTGATGTACCCAGCCTGCAGACCGTACAGAGAGGCGATGGTACCGAAAGTCAACCCGGTGCTCATGAGCAGGGTGACGTACGTCGCGCGCTTAGGCAGGTACTTCAGAGCCAATGGGTAGACCCCGGCGAACTTTCCGGCGACTTTGACGACGAAGAGTATGCCGATCAAGCCTGCGCTGGTGACGAGGACCGAGAGAGACACGTTCATCCCCCCTTTGAGAAAGAAGAACGGCGTCACGATGCCGAACGCGATGACCCGGAGCTTTCGCTGAAGATCTTTGTGGTCCGCGAAACTCCTCGACAGCGCGAGCCCCAAGATGAACACCGGAAGGACTGCTTGGCTGTTGCCCAGCTGCGCGAGAAGCATGATCCCGAACAGAACGGCAAAGATCAATTTGATGTCCGGCTCGATCACCCTTCCGCCGAAGCGGCTCACAAACCAGCGAAAGCCGCGAGGAGCGATGACGATCACGAGCGCGCCAATCAAGTAGAAGCCAAGTGTCCACCAGTTGACTTTGGCGAACAGCACGCTTAGCGCCAACACCGTCCCAAGATCAGTGATGAAGCACGCCGCCATGAGGATCTTGCCGGTCACCGTGGACGTAAGACCCGTTTCCACCAGGACGGCGTAGACGACGGCGAGGGAAGTCGTGGAAAGCGCGGCCCCGCCTATCTCGGCTGCTTTCAGGCCCCAACCGGCCACGAAGAACAGGTACGAGAAGGCCGCGATGAAGGGCAGCAAGAACGAGAGTCCACCGATGAGCACGCTTTCCTTGAGCTTCTCCCGCAAGAGGCCCGTGTCTACCTCAGCGCCCGCGAGAAACGTTAGCAGCACGCTTCCAAATCCCGCCAAGAAATCTATCCACGTGGTGGTGTGTATATGCTAGAGTTTCCCGCCATTGACGCCGAGGGCGATCTCCACGATGGCGACCGACAGGGCAAAGCGGATGGATAGCAGGCTGGCAAGCAAGACGAGAGATGCCAGAGCAAAAGGCAAATAGAGTTCGTTCACGCGCAGTCCGCGGTGTGCATGTCCGCCAACCCCCTTGGTCGCGTCTGCTCCCTTGCAGGGGCAGCCAGTTATCGGGTAGGCGTCATCAGCGGCATTCACCGCGGTTACGGCGGACTCCATCGCCTGCAGCCATTATAGCCGCAAGGAATCAGACACGGCGATCAAGCGATCGGCAGGCAGCGTAGCTCGAATCCCTGGAGGGCTTCCCCAGACGTCGCCGGCCCGAGGCCCGGCACGGACCTAGGGCGAGCCTGCCGGCCTCAGCTGCAGGGCTCCAGCTTGGTCTGCTTGAGGTCCCGCCGTTTTCCGTCCTCCAGGAAGAAGACGGTGCAGTTCTCTCCGCGGACCTCGACCACGTATCCACGTCCATAGTCCGGATGGCGCACCCGCGAGTGCTTCGCGAACTCGGTCGGTGTCGCTGAGGGATCCGATTTCAGGTCGGGAGTCGGACTAGGCATGATGAACCGTCCTTGCAAGGCATTGGAGAAACCTGGCGGCCGGCGACCGCAAGATCTGGGCAGACTCGACGGGACAGACGTATCCACTCCACAGGATACTCCATTTGGAGCGGCTTATCCGCGGAAAGCGTGCACTACTTGGCAGCCGCCAGCGACGAGGCTCCGTTCCCATGATGCACCGCCGCATCGCCGAGCAGCTCTTTCAGCTCGGCCAGGAGACTCGCCTGAGGGTCGACCCGGAAACCCTCACCGAACCGAAGACGCCTGGACCCCAAGGTGGAGCGAACGTACATATCTACCGAACACGGCCCGGGGAACCGGCCGAGGATCTGCTTGAGGTCTTCGATAATAGTGCTGGGCAGGGTCTCTCCGTCGACCACGAGCGCCAAGGGTTCCAACCCCGTCTTGGGAGCAAACGCCTCGATGGCAAGGGGGATGAACTTGATCTCTGCCTCGTCTTTGTGGTCCACCCGCCCCTTTATCTTCACCACTTTGTCATCCACCAGCAGGTCTTTGTTCTCTAGATAGAAGCTAGGGAAGCAAAGCATCTCCACTGCGCCTTCCAGGCCCTCGATGGTGACGAAGGCCATGGTCTCTCCCGACTTCTTGGTGGTGATCCGCTTGACCGTGGAAACCATGCCTACGATGGTGGTCACGGTGCCGTCGGACAGTTCGCTCAGTTGCGAGATGAGGTGATCGGCCTCGCGGCGCACGTGGTGTCTGAGGTCCTTCAGGGGATGAGAGCTCACGTAGAGACCGAGCGTCTCCTTTTCCAGAGCGAGAAGCTCTTCCTGGGAGAAGTCGTCGCGAGGGATCTCCACGGGCGCAGCGCCGTTGCTACGCGAACCGTTCTTCCGGGCCGGCGAACTCGATGGCCCCGAGGCACCCGTGCCGGCGTCGAGAAGATCGAAGATGGAGCCCTGCCCGGAATCGGTATCCGCCCGCGCCTTCTTGCCATAGGACATGGCCTGATTCATCACCAGGAGCATCCCCCTGCGTGAGGGTCCGATGGAATCCATGGCGCCGGACTTGATGAGGCTCTCAAGCGCCCGTCCGTTCACGACCCCCATATCCACCCGCTCGCAGAAGTCGAAAAGCCCTGTAAACGGGCCATCATCCTCCCGAGCCTCGACGATGTTGCGGATCGCGTTCTCCCCCACGTTCTTGACCGCGTTCAGACCGAACCGGATGCGATCTTCCACCACCCGGAAGCCCATGGTGGACTCGTTGATGTCCGGAGGCAGCACCTCGATGCCCATGTCGTTGGCCACGCTCACGTAGAAGGGCACCTTGTCCTTGGTGTCCATCACGCTGGAGATCAGGGCGGCCATGTACTGCACTGGGAAGTTCGCCTTGAGGTAGGCG
>PMIZ01000109.1 GCA_003157225.1 Actinomycetota bacterium
GCATCAGCGAAGCGCACTCAGCCCTCCGCCGGCGGCCTGCATTCGCCGCCGAACATCGACCGCATGGTCATGATGGGCACCGGTTCGGCCAAATCGCCAGCCCGGATGTCGTCGTAGCCAAGAAGTCTCCCAAGCTTCCCATCGAAGAGCAGATTCAAGGCGAGTCGTAGCGGCGGGTTCACATTCTTAGCAGGATCCATATCCTCTGTGGGCTGGACGGCGGCCAGCCAGTCGGCGGCCGCGGGATGCTCATCGAGCCAACGACTCCATTCCGCCTCATCACTGGGTGGCGACGTGCGGGCAAGCTTGAGTACGGAGAGGCCGGGGTGGCTCCGCTCGGGACCGATCATCAACCCGGCATCGTCGGCCTCCTCGGGAGCTGCGCCGCCCAGCTGCATTGCTACGCGAACCAACAGGCTCCGTTCTGGTGCAGCACCCGCCCCTGCTAACCCCTCCACCACAGATACGCATTGCATGGGCCCGAGGAGCCCGAGCGCAAGCAGGCATGGTCCGGCGAGTCGCCCATCTTGATGGCAGGCGCCGCCTGCGAGGACATCCGATCGGATCTGGGATCCGAGATCCGGGTTGCCGAGGAGACGCCACACGATTGCCCAAGCCGCGGCAAACCGTAGCGGAAAGCCCCTATTCCGATGGCCTGGCATGAACCGGGTATCGGTGATAAGGTCCTGCAACAAGGGAAGAGTCCGAGCATCCTCGCTCTTCCCGATGACACCCACCAAGCGCACACGGACGACGAGGTCGCTCTCCCCCTTGTCTCGACGCTCGACGCAGTTGATCAATTCACCCAGGACCCCTAGGGGCAATCTGCCAAACCGGCCGAACGCAAAAGCGGCGGCGCGCGCCACATGGTAGTTGGGACAACGCTCATTTGAAGCGTACTCTTCGCTGACATCCCGGTGATCCTTGAGCAGCTGGCACAGAACGTCCAGCCCGTCCTCCCAGCGATACTTGCCGATAAGCTCGGCGCATGTCTCCCGGATCGGCGCGCTCCGATCCTGGCCCATGGCCAGGATGAGTTTTCGCTCCTCGTCGTTGGCATCTGGTGCGAACTCGATCATCGCAACTCGCCGGCACCGGTAGTCGGGATCGTTCAGCGCATCGCGGAGCAGCGTCCTCGCCTCCGGCGATTTCTCGATGCTCGCAGCGAATACCGAGAGGCGGCGCACGTATTCGTCTTCGCAGCGAAAGAGCGGCGGAAGGAATTCCCCGATGGGCTCGCCAAGCTCGGCGAGGACAACAACGGCCCGGGCAGACAGATGCACGGGCTGGGCCTGAGCAAGGTCGCGGAGAATCGCGCGTTCAGGCTCCAAGAGCTTCGAAGCGGCCAAGCGTGTTGCCTCGCGGTCCTCGCCCACGTTGCGGCAGACGGCAAGTACAGTCTTTGGGTCCGCCCCCACGATGGCACCCTGAAGTCGATCGATACCTCCCCGCGGCTCGAAGTCTGATGCTAGCTTCCGCAGCGCCTCAGCTAACAAGATCTTGCGGGCCGTGGGCCATGCTTCAATCGCAACCCCCAATGTCTCGGCCCACCTCTCCTCGGGAACTAGCGCCAACAGTGCCTTCAGGCACACACTCAGCTCTTCCATGTTCGCATCGTTAAGCGCTTCCAAAACCTCGGGCATTAATTCCTGACGCCGAGCCCTGGCAAGTGCCTCCCACGCCATGGATCGCGAATCGGGAGGGCAGATTGACAACAGCGCCCGAAGTTCATCAGGCGAACTTCCTGCTTGGATTGCCGCAGCCCAGGCAGGGACTAGGTCGATACGACGAGGATGGCTCATCACCCACTCGTAGCCCTCTGCCTTTCGTCGGGCTGCAACCGCTGCCTCCAACGCCTTCTCGGGCGGGTAGTGGCGGTCGCTGGGCTCGTCGTTGACGTGGCTCGCGTATGCTGCATCAAGCTCTGCCTGCTCGGCCTGTCGATACTCTTCCTTGAAGGCCTCCCACCAGTGCCTCACGCCATCAAGAGCGAGAAGCGCTGCGCTGAGAACGCGGTCATGCTCGGGCGCCGGCCCTAGCAGTGCCGCCTCGGCGAGCATGCCTGCTCTGGCCCCGTCTCGCTCGAGGGCTTTCTCAAGCGCGGCAAAGAAATCTTGTGACAATTCCCAGCCAAATTGGCCGAGGAAATCCACAAGTGTCCGTGCTTGGTACAGCGGCTCAACTCCGTGTGGAAGGATCAGGCGGATAAACTGCCGAGCGCAAGCCTGTGCATTAGGGTCCGCGCGGACAGCCGCAATCTGGTCGGGGCTCAGCACCGGAGGCTCCCACAACACCCATCCCCGAGATTTGGTCTCGGCGAGAAACCGTGCCATGAGCAACACGGGATCCCTCCCAGTAGAATACCTCCGCAAGTCACGGAAGGCTCTGTCTGCATCACGTTCCCCTGCGGCAAGCAGAGAGTAAATCAGGTGCAGGTCGAGGGCGTTCGCGGCGCTTTCAGGTATGGGGGCCCTGCGGTCTCGAAGCTTTCGAACGATGAGCGTCGCAGTCGTAAAGTCATTTTCCGCCACGGTGCCCTCGAGGAGCGCCGTCAGGACGGCTTCTGCGAGGCCCGGGGCACGCCCCATGATGAGATCGAACCCCTCCAGCACAGTGGGGTGCGCGGTCCATCCGGTGCGGCCCGAGCGGGGCGTCAGCCGCCGAACTTCTGAGAGGGAGATGAGGAGCTTCTCCGGGTCCGCATCGCCGCGGTATCCGCCCCGGCGAACCCTCCGGAGCGCCCTCGCCGCGTCCTCCAATGAGACGGCGTCCTGCGTCATCAGCAGCGGCCAGAGGACAATCGCTGAGGCCACGGAATCGGGCCCCATGTGCTCAATCTCTCTGCGGACGCTTTCACCGATG
>PMIZ01000249.1 GCA_003157225.1 Actinomycetota bacterium
AGACCACACTGATGATGAGAGCTCCCAGAACCGCGTCCCAGAACCCGTTCACGTGGAAGGCTAGGCCCAGCCAGCGGACCGTGATCCATGACGCCAGCCAGAGCATGAGCCCGTTGATCACCAGGGTGAAGAGGCCGAGGGTGAGAACGATGAGGCCGCAGGAAAGCACCTTGATGACCGGCCGGACGAAGGCGTTCACGAGACCAAGGACCAGCGCGACCAAGATGACCGTCCAGATGCGGTGGGGATCGCTCACCTGGATGCCGGGAACGGCCCACGCTGCCACCGCCACCGCGATCGCGGTAATTGCCCAACGAACAAGGAAGCTGATCAAGGCGTCCGCCTTTCTCCGTCCACCGTCCACGGCAGACTAGCACGGGTGGTGACACGCGTTCCACAGTAGCCGTCGGTGTCGGGTAGTATGACCGGGGGTACGGAGGCTAGAGGGGTAGCATGACGGCACGGGAAGACGCGAGGGACGCTGCCGCTCTCGACGCGGCCGCGACGGAGGGCTCCGCCGCCCACGCGGGCAACACGTCGGCAGGCGCGACCGTGGAGGAGGCGCCTGAGTCCCGACATGCGCGCACCGGTGACAGGCTCTCCCTGGCCCTCATGCTCTTCTACTTGCTTTCTACCCTGGCCCTTGCTCTGATGGCCGTGGTCACCCCCGAGATGCAAGGTCGCTTCGGTCTCTCCGCTTCTCAGACCGGGCTGCTGACGTCGGTCTTCATGTTCGTCTACGGGGTGGTAGGGATACCGGCTGGGGCGGCCGCCGCCCGCTGGGGCGGCCGCCCGCTGGCCGTCAGTTGTTTCCTCTTCGTGGCAGGCTCGGTGGTGTTCGCTCTTAGCTCCTCGTACGCCGGCTTTCTGGCGGGCCGGGTGCTGCAGGGACTGGGGGGCGGCATGGTGCTTCCGGTGAGTAGCCCGGTGATGGCGCGCTTTCTGGCGCCCGAGGCGCGCAACCGAGGCTGGGGGGTGTTCGCGAGCGGGAAGGGGCTGGGCGCTCTCGTGGGCCTGCTCCTCATGCCCAGCGTGGCCAACCTGGGGGGCTTCCGCGCCGTGTTTCTCGCCACCGCGGGCATCTCCGCCGTCATCGGCATCATCTGCCTGGCCCAGAAACCGGTGAGGGCCCTGCCCGAGCGGTTGCCGCGGCGCAGGTCGGTAGGTGGCTTTGGGCGCGACCTGGGGAGCGTGGTCGTCAATCCGAAGGTGCTCCTGCTCGGGCTTTTCAACGCCGCCTCCCTTGCCGTGGGCACCGGGGTGCTGGTGTGGACCCCCCATTTTCTCGAGGCCAGGTACGGCTCAAGCGCTGGGGTGGCCGCTTACCTCACCGCCGGATTGGCCATGGCTCAACTCATTGGGGCGCCGACGGGCGCCGCGGGAGCCATCCGCTGGGGCAGGATGACCATCATCACCGGGTCGATGCTGTCGATGTCGGTGGTCACGGCGCTCGTCCCCTTCGTCCCGGGACGGGTGTTGGTATTCATCATGGTGGTGCTGGTGGGCTTCTTCAGCTTGGCCTATTTCTCGCCCCGCTTCGCCATGATCCCCGATGTGGTGGCCCATCCGGAGCAGATCGGCGCGGCCGCCGGTATGATCAATCTGCTTGGGTTCGGCATCTCCACCTTGGCGCCTTGGCTNNGTCCTCTTGAGCGAGCTCCCGGCTCCCTTGGTCGGTTCCCGGAGGAGCGCGGACCTCCTCGCCACCTCGCTCATGTTCGTGTTCGTCATGTCGGCTGTGACGCTCTCACTGATGCCGGTGGTCACCAATGAGCTGCGGACCCAAGTCGGCCTGAACGACGCCCAGATAGGGCTCTTGACCTCGATCTTCATGGGCTTCTATGGAGCGGCGGGCATCAGCTCGGGCGTCGGAGCCGCCCGCTGGGGCGGTCGGCTCCTCGGCGTGAGTTGCTTCTGCTTCATGGCGGGGTCGCTCGTCTTCGGGCTCAGCTCAAGCTATGCGGGTTTCCTTGTCGGCCGGGCCATCCAGGGAATGGGCGGAGGGATGGTGGTCGCCACCTGCAATCCGGTGCTCGCGCACGCCTTGCCGCGCGAGTGGCTCGGCCGTGCGTGGGGCATCACGGGCGCCGGGTTCGGGCTGGGGAGCATGGTCGCCCTCTTTGCAATGCCGGCGATCGAGAGCGCCGCAGGCTACCGGGCGGTGTTTCTCACCACGGCCGGTCTGGCTTTCGTGATCGGCGCTGTGGTTCTGGCCCAGAAGCCGGTACGCGCTCTGCCTCGTCACGCCGACCTGGCCGGCAGCTTCCGAGTGCTGGGGAGGTACCTGGGAGCGGTCCTCACCAATCGTCGCGTGATCATCCTTGGACTGTGCAACGCCGCCGGTCTTGCCATGGGCGTCGGGACCCTCGCGTGGTCTCCCAGCTTCCTGCAGGACATCTACGGGGCTTCGGAGACCACCTCGTTGTACGTGATCGCGAGCCTGGGGGCGGCGCAGATGATCGGCAACCCCTTGGGCGGCGTGGCTGCCAACCGCTGGGGCAAGTCCCGGGTGATGTGGGGCGGCATCATCGCCATACTGGTCACCACCGTTCTCATCGGCCTTCTTCCCGGGGTGCCGCTCGCCGCGGCCATGGTGATCGCCTCCGCCTTCTTCGGTATGTTCTACTTTCCGGTGATGCTGGCCTATATTCCCGAGGTGGTGGCGAAGCCCGCGCAGGTGGGACCCGCCACCGGCATCAACACCATGATGGGATTCATCGGCTCGCTGGTCGCGCCCTGGATCTTCGGCCTGATACTCGATTCCGGCGGCCAGTCGAAAGGCGCCTACGTGGCGGGGTTCTTCATGCTGGGTGCGTTCGGGCTGGTCGCGCTGGGCGGCCTGGCCTTCTTCAGACCCCGGAGCCCTGGCGGGCGAGACTTCGTTCTTCAGCAGCCACCTAAGATTTGAGCAGCACCTTCCCGATGCTCCAGGCTTCGCCGATGCGCTCTCCGAGCGCCCAGTAGGTATTCCCCGGCATCGTCAGGGTGAACGGGCGCAACTTGGCCGCGTCCACGCTCCCCTCGGACAATATCGCTTCTGACGCGTAGACGCTGGTCACTTCACCGATGAAGAAATGGTCGTGGGGCAGCTCCACGGTCTGGGTGAGCTTACACTCCATGCTCAGTGGACATTCCCAGACCATGGGCGCGAACTCGAGAGCGCCGGCGAAGATCTCGACGTGCTCCGCCTTGTTCTCGTCGTAGCCGTGGACGAGGCCGCAGTAGTCGGCGAGCACCGCCTGATCGACGCTGGGGAAGCTGATACCAAACTCACCGTTCTGCCGGATCCCCTTGGCGGTGTGCTGCTTGTTGCCGAGCGACACGCCGACCAGGGGCGGGTCGGAGTTGAGCTTGGTGACCCAGGCCGCGGTCATGAAATTGGGCTTTCCATCCACGACGCTTCCCACTATGACCACCGGCATCGGGTAGATGTTGAAGTCCTTGCCGATGTTCTTCTTGGCCATGGCCCCTCCTATCTGAGTCGTCTACTGGTCATGCGGACACTTCGGGCTGCTCCTCGGCCGTAGCGGTCTCCGCAGCCGCGAGTGCCTCACGTTCCGCCCGGCGAGCCAACTGCGCGGTCGGCGTCGTGTGTCTGATCATAACGGCTGCGACCGCTGCCCCGACGAGCAAGATCGGCCCCGCCACCCAGAGGGCCATGTGCAGCCCGGAGGTGAACGAGTTGCCGATGGCGGCGTGGATGGCTGAGACGTCCACGCCCGGGATGTTGGGCATGCTTCCCCTCTCCTGGCTGTTCTGGGCGGCCGCCGCGATCTGGGTGACCACGGGGCCGGGTAGGTGCAGCGCGGTCAACGCGCTCACCAGCCGTGAAGCGAAGATGTCGGTGACGATGGCGCCCAATACGGCGATGCCGAACACGCCGCCCACCTGGCGGGTGGTATTGAGCGTAGCCGAGGCCATTCCCGCCCTGGCCGTGGGCACCGTGCTCATGGCGGCCGTGGTCATGGGGCTCATCACCAGACCCGTGCCCACCCCCACGACGGCGAGGAAGAACCAGTAGTGGCTGTAGGGCGTGGTCGCCTGCACCGTAGAGAAGGCCAGGAGCCCCGCGCCGACCAGGAACATCCCTATGGTCATGGGGATCCGCGCCCCCATGCGACCCGCGATGCGGCCGGAGAGCACGGCGAAGATCATGACCGCGATGGTCGACGGCAGCTGGCGCACGCCCGCGCCCGTGGCCGAGAAGCCCTGAACGTTCTGCATGAAGAGGGCCAGGAAGAAGAGCATCCCGAAGAACCCGAAGCTAATGATGAGGCCCACCAAGTTGGCGCCGGTGAAGGTCATGTTCCTGAAGAAGGTCAGGCGAAGCATGGGGCTCTTGGTTCGAGACTCCCAGAGGCCGAAAGCGATCAGGGTGGCCACGCCCACGGCGAGCAGGGTGACAATGCGGGCCGACCGCCACCCGTAGTTATTGGCTTCGATGAGGGCGTATGTGAGCGCGCCCAGTCCGACCACCGCAAGCACCTGTCCCGCTACGTCAAGCCCTCGTCCCTCGGGGTTCTTGGACTCGGACACCACGAGGGCGGTGACGGTGAGAGCCACCACGCCGATCGGCACATTTAGGTAGAAGATGCTCTGCCAGCCCCAGGCGTCGACCATGACCCCGCCCAGCACCGGTCCCAACGCCAGGGAGATACCCGAAACGCCGGCCCAGATGCCGATGGCTTGCGCCCGCTCCTTCGGATCGTGGAAGGTGTTGGTGATGATGGCGAGCGTGTTGGGCATCATTATGGCCGCGCCCACTCCCTGGATGGCGCGGGCGGCTATCAGACTACCGATGTTGGGCGAAAGCGCGCAGAAGAGAGACCCTCCGGTGAAGACGGCCAGCCCGGTCATGAAAGCACGCCGGCGGCCGTAGAGATCTCCCAGGGTGCCGCCCGTCAGCATGAGGCTGGCCAGCAGCAGGATGAAGGCGTCCAGGATCCACTGCAGACCGGAGATGCCGGAACCGAGCTGGCGTCCTATCGTCGGCAGCGCCAGGTTCACGACGGTGTTGTCGAGCATCACCATGAAGAGGCTGAAGCACATGGCTCCGAGCGTGAAGTACTTCAGTCTGCGACTTTCCTGTTGCATGTCGTCTCGTCCTCGTTCGTGGTGGCGCAGTGCAAGCAAAGATGGTAGCGGCCCGCGGGCCGCGCGGCTACGCTTCGGCTACTATCTCACCATCGAGCCCGATGGTCACTGTGCGAACGGGGATGTCCACCTCCGACAGCGCGACGGCGCGCTGCACGATCCTCAGCAGGCCGCTGCAGCACGGTACAGTCATCATTGCCACGGTCAGCGACTTCAGGTCGCTCTCCCGGATGAGCGTGGCGAGTTTCTCCTCGTACGGGCCGACGTCGTCCAGCTTTGGACAGGCGATGATCAACTTGTGGTCGCGAAGCAAGTCGGCGTGAAAGCTACCGCGGGTGAAGGCGGTGCAGTCTGCGGCGATGAGCAGGTCGGCGCCTTTGAAGTAAGGGGCCGCGGGCGAGACGAGGTGGAGCTGGATGGGCCACTGGGTCAGCTCCGAGGGCGCCGGGGTACCGGGAGAGGCGCCGGCGGCCGGTGCACCCGGGCCGCGATGGACCTTCTCAGCGGCTTCGGCTCCCCGAGTGCGGGTCACGTGCTTGCGTGCGGCGACGGAGTCGAACTCCTCGCTCTCGCGGTCGACGACGGTCAGGGCACCCGTGGGGCAGACATCGAGGCAGACTCCCATCCCGTCGCAGTAGATCTCCTTCACCAGGACGGCCTTGCCCTCGTCATCCAGATCGAGCGCACCCTCCGCGCAGGCGGTGGTGCACAGCCCGCAGCCGTTGCACAGATCCCGGTCGATCTCGATGATCTTCCTCGTAGCCATGGCCGCTCCTGATCCGCGCTGTCGACTCCCCGACTCCCCACGAACCTATCCCGCAAAGTGCGCTCACCGAAACCAGGAGACACCGAGGCGTATAGTGTGCCCATGCAGGAGACCGCCAGGGAAGACCCACCACCCGCACTGGCTTTGGCCGTGACCGCCGCCCTCGCCGAATCCGGCTATCGCAGCCGATTGGCACCCATCCACCTCGTGGAACAGATGCGGCAGACGCTCGTGGAGTTGCGCGACCAGGGGCTGGTTTCGGAGAAGCTCTCCCAAGAATACCGATTGGGCCGGGAGTTCTCGCCGCCGCCGGAGGTTCCCGAACCGCGCACGCTGGTGGTGGTGGCCTACNNGTGGCCTACCCGTCGCCTGCCGTGCGAGTGCGCTTCCAGTTGGCATCCGGCCCTCTCGAGGCCGTGATCCCACCTACCTACATCTCCACCTCGGGAGCGGAGCAGGCTTTGAAGATCCTTCGCTCGCTGCTCGAGCCGGAGGGGCATTCCGTGGCCCGGACGCGCGTGCCGGTCAAGTTGCTCGCTGTACGCTCGGGGCTGGCTCAATACGGCCGGAACAATGTGGCCTACGTCAAGAACCTGGGGAGCTTGGTGCGGCTGGATGTGTTCTGTACCGACGCCGATCTGGGAGCCGAGGAGCACAAGACCAAAGCCAGCCAGCTCATGAGCTGCTGCCCGCCGTGCCGCAACTGCCACCACGTGTGTCCCACCGGCTGCATCCCGCACGCTGGCACGGTCATCGATGCCACCCGCTGCCTCACCTACCTGAACGAGTGGGAAGGGGAGTGGCCAGACTGGCTCGATCATCGGGCCCACAACAGCCTGGTGGGGTGCACGCTCTGTCAGGAGTTGTGCCCGGCCAACCGGTACTACTTGCGCAAGCAGAGGGTAGTGGCGGAGTTCGACCGGGAAGAGACAGAGATCATTCATAGAAATCTTCCGACCGAGCAGTTGCCCGAACACGTCCGGCTCAAGCTC
Source organism: Actinomycetota bacterium (assembly GCA_003157225.1). The sequence continues at coordinate 6,853 of PMIZ01000249.1, forward strand.
AGGGAACTCGATCTGGAAGGGTACTCGACGGTCCTCGGCAGGAATCTTCTCGCGCTGGCGGAGGCGCAGGAAGAGTCAGCCTGACCTCGGCTCCCCGACCGACTCACCGCACGGGCTCGAAAACCGTTGTGCTATCTCAGGTGTCGTCGGACGACGGGGTGGCGGCCGGGGCGCGCTGCTCACGCTTCTTGTGCCCACCAGGTACTTGAGCGTCGTGCCCTGCACGAGCAC
>PMIZ01000342.1 GCA_003157225.1 Actinomycetota bacterium
GTTGAGACTTTCTCCGCGGTTTCGCTAGACACTTCAGAGTGAACAGACCCGGGTTCACGTGAGACTCGATCGTTTGAGTATGGCCTTGTCGACGGGCCTGAAATAAGATCACGACTCGTGCGCCTCCGGCAAGCTCGGAAGGTGAATGACCATCGCAATCCGTTCATAGCGATGGTCTAAACCGCGGCTCCCAGGCGCTGTTCCCGTTACCTGTGCTCCTCACCGGGGCGCCCTCAGTGGCCTGGCAACCTGGTCTCCGTGAACTTCAGATCCCCCTTCGGGCAATACAGGGTGACCGCGGTTATTATCGGGACCCAGGTGCCGACCCGGAGGGAGGCGCACAATCAGCTACTCGACGACAGATGAGAGCTCGAGCGACGCGGCGGCAATCGAGGAATCACTGAAGACACCCACGAGTTTCGCTTGTGTGTTTGAGCGCCACTTCGCCTCTGTCCACCGCTACCTATCTCAGCGGCTGGGCCCGGACCTCGCCGATGAGCTGGCCGCCGAGACCTTCATGGTGGCTTTTGATGGCCGAGTGGGCTACGACGTGCTCCGCCCGGATGCCCGGCCCTGGCTCCTCGGCATCGCCACCAATCTGCTGCGCCACCACTGGCGAGCCGAACGACGCTGGCTCAGAGTCAGCGAGCGCTTAGCTACCGCGTCCTCTCAGGGTGAGATGGAACCAGGCGCAGTCTCTTCTCCTCTGGGCTGGGGCGAAGAGGTGACCGTCTCGCTTCGCGCCTTGGCCAAAAAGGACCGCGAACCTCTGCTTCTGCTGGCTTGGGCCGAGCTCAGCTACGAAGAGATAGCCGTGGCTCTTGACATCCCCATCGGCACGGTCCGATCCCGGATCAATAGAGCCCGCCGGCATCTGCGCGAGTCTCTGGACCCGACTGCTACCTGTCAACCGAAGGCAAAGGAAGATTTACTGTGAATGAGCTTGAGTTCGTAAGACGGCATGCTCCCGTTACCAAGGAGCCAAGCGAAGTAGTGCGGGTGCGCGCCCGGGAGACACTCCTTGCCCACATCGCGGCCAGCACGTCCGCGTCCGCGAGAGGAACGCCCAAGGCGATCCCTCGCAGGTTGCGAATCCGGTGGAGGGTGGCGGTGGTCCTGGGAGCAGCCGCCGTGCTTGTGGCGGCGGCCCTTGTCCTTACCAACGAGCTGGGCGGCGAGAGGACCGCTTCTGCCGCCATCGTTCTTCGTCAGGCGGCGGCAACGGCCGCCAAACTGCCGGATCCCGCGCCTCTCGCCTCTGGGCAGTATCTGTATGTCAAATCCGTTGAGGCCTACCTCAGTATCTTCCCCCAGGAGGGGGGATTTGCCGCTCTGGTTCCAAGGACCCGGGAGGTGTGGATGGGCGAGCAGGGCCGGGTACACCAGACCAGCGGGGAGCCCCAATTCTTAAGCGGGCGTGACCGCGAGCGTTGGATTGCAGCCGGTCGCCCCAATCTCGACCTCTCGATGGACTTTCCTCTCGACCCCTCGAGCAACCTGGACCTGCCGACGAACCCGGATGCACTGTTTGACCGGTTGAAGGCTGAAGCCACCGGTGCCGGTGACGACGGGCTCTACGAGGAGATGTTCGTGCTCGTGGGGGACGACCTACGGGAGACTCTGACCTCGGGTTCGCTTCGCGCGGCCCTTTACGAGGTTGCCGCCCGCATTCCCGGAGTAAAACTCGACGGCGAGGTGACCGACTCGGCGGGGCGCCCGGGGCTCGCCGTGTCCATGGCCGATAAGACCGAGCATACGAGACACACCCTCATCATCGATCCGAAGACGTCGCAGTTGCTCGCGGAGCAGGACGTGGTCTTGGATGGCGGCTACGCACTGGGTTACCCGGCGGGGACGGTGATCGGCTACTCGACTTACCTTGTCTATGCGACAGTGCCGACCAACTCTGATCGTCCGAATACGTCCAACTAACGTTCTTGCCTTTGGCCGGAGATCACGACTCGCCTTAAAGGTCGTGATCTCCGGCAGCCGGACTCGTCTAGGGGATTCTCCTTTCTCACCAGGCTGACTGCCGAGTTCGGGACTCGTGTCACTACCACGATTCGCGCCCTTCCGGCAAGTTTGGAAGATGACCAATCGCTACGTGCTCATAGCGATGGTTATTCCCGATCCTCCAACGGGGGCGCTGAGCGCGATACCCGCGCCATCTCGGTTCCTCTCCAAAAACGCCGTCTGTCCCTCGCTGGACCCCTAGGCAAGTTGTTTCCGCGTGTTGCCGGTGCTTTGGTGCCTGGGAGGACTGGACAGCCGCGCGACGTATGAAGACAGGGAGAGATAATCGGGCGCAAGAAGCTCCGTCGAAGACGCCGGGGTCCGGTGACGGCGACGGGAGCGTGTCCACACTGTAGGCGCCTCTAGGGGGCCTGCGCCTTAGAGGAGCACGTTTGGGTTATTCAAGACCCCTGGAAGCCGCTAGGCGAGCGCAATCATTAGCTGGCGGTGCCCGCCCTCATGTTGCGGCTCCCGGCCAAGAATGGGCTGATACGTCGGCTTTCGTGCGCAGGGACCCTCCCCAGTCCCAGAAGTCATCGACGACCGGGCGGCTCAAGACCTCCGCCCCCATTGCCTATCATTCCCAGTGGGCCCTTACGCTTGTCCTACTCACCATCGGTCTTTGCATGATGCTCTCGGTC
>PMIZ01000030.1 GCA_003157225.1 Actinomycetota bacterium
CACGTACTCGGTCCGGACCTTCTTCCACGAGTACGCGCACGGCCTCCTCGTCACACAGTCCGACGCCCGCCTCCAACGTATCCTGCAGATGGAGCTCCGGGGAGTCGAACGGCCCCATCGCCGCGGCAATGCCCCCTTGGGCGAGGAACGTCGTCGTGTCGTCCAAGGTGCTCTTGGTGATGAGCGCCACGTTCCACGAGCGGGAGGCCCCCACCGCCGCCGTGAGGCCGGCGATGCCGCCTCCAATGATCAGCACGTCGCAGCTCGAGTAGGTGACTTCTGCACCGCCTCGGGACACGAGCCCGGGCCGCGAAGGCGTCACGGATTCACCTCGATCATTCGCTGGACCGCACGCAATGCGCCCTTGCGCACGTCCTCCGGCAGCTCGACCACAGGAGCCTCGGCACGGAGCGCCCGCAGGACTTTGTCGAGAGTGGTCAGTTTCATGTTGGGACATACGCTGGACTCGGTCACTGGATAGAACCGCTTACCCGGGATGTCCTTGGAGAGGCGGTAGATCATACCGGTCTCCGTACCTATGAGGTACTCCTCAGCCGAGTCCTCCCGACAGAAGCGGATCATGCCGGACGTGCTCTCGACCGCATCGGCGATGGCCGACACCTCTGCCCGGCACTCCGGGTGGACGACGACCTTGGCGGCGGGATGCTCCAGTTTTGCCTTGAGCACGTCTTCCAACGTGATCAGGTCGTGCGTAGGGCAGAAACCCGGCCAGAGAATGAGCTCACGGCCGGTCTTCTTCGCGGCCCAGGAGCCAAGGTTGCAATCCGGCGTGAAGATGATCTCCCTGTCTGCGGGAAAGGACTGGACTATGCGTACCGCGTTCGCGCTTGTGCAGCAGATATCGGAGAGTGCTTTGACGGCGGCGGTGGTGTTCACGTAGCTCACCACGGCGGCGCCGGGGTGTTGCGTCTTGAGCGCGAGAAGCCCATCGACATCCACCATTGCGGCCATCGGGCAATCTGCCCGCGGCTCCGGGATGACGACCTTGCGCCCCGGGGCGAGGATCGCCGCGGTCTCCGCCATGAAATCGACGCCGCAAAACACTATGACCCTCGCCGACGACCTGGCAGCCCGCTGAGACAGGCCCAGTGAGTCGCCGAGAAAGTCGGCGACGTCTTGCACCTCCGGTCGCTGATAGTTGTGGGCAAGGATCACTGCCTGCCTCTCCGCGGCAAGTGCCCTGATCTCCGCCTGCAACGCTGAATAGTCCATTCCGCCCCTTACTCGATTACGGATGACAAGGCGCATCTGCATCGCCTGGAGCGATCGCAGAGGACAGGCGCCTGACTAGTTGGTCCTGCACAGACTGGAGAGCTTCGCACACCGTACGACCAGACGGCAATACCAGACCCGGAGCGATCTCGGCCAACGGCTCCAGTACGAACCTGCGCTCTTCCATGCGAGGATGGGGAACCTGAAGCGACGCCTCCCTAGCCTCGAATGAATGGTACCAGAGGATATCTACGTCCAAAGTGCGAGGGCCCCAGCGCACCTCTCGCGTCCTTCCGGCCAGATCCTCGATCCTCTGCGATGCTTCGAGCAGGCCGGATGGTGTTAGCGAGGTATCTAGGGCGGCTACCATGTTCAAGAAGGACGGCTGCTCCGGGCCGCCTATCGGGGCTGTCAGGTAGAGATCGGAGACCGCAACCAGCCGAGTGTCGGGCAAATCGCCCAGTCGTCTGACCGCCTCCGCAAGGAGTGCCTTGGAGTCGCCCTGGTTGGAGCCAAGCCCCACATACGCCCGAACGGGCCCTTCCTCGACAGCGAGCGGGCGGGTCGGGTGCTCAAACATGGCGCTAGCCGGCTGCGTCGCCGCGGCCCAGCTCCACAGCCGCGCTGACACCCGAGAGCGCGCAGGCAACCGGCGGATGAGGCTTGGTCACCTGGACCCGCACGGAGTCCACTGGGAACTTCTTCAAGATGGCCTCTCCTACCGAGTAGGCCATCGCCTCCAGCAGGCTGAAGCTTCGCGAAGTGGCAAGATCCTCGATCAAGTCGAGCACTTCGGTGTAATCCACCACGTCTTCCACCTTGTCGGTGAGGGCGGCCTTGCACTGGTTGGTGGTGAGCCGCACATCGAAGTAGAGACGCTGTCCGAGCACCTTCTCTTCGCGTCCTACGCCATGATGCCCATATACCTCGAGTCCCTGGATGAAGAAGTCCACACCCACCTCCCGGAAGAGCTAGTCCTTGCCGGCCGAAAGAACGGCCCTCGCCACCCTGACCGCGTCGCGGTTGAGACCCACCTGGTGCACACGCAGGATGTGCGCTCCCTGGTACGTTGCGATCACCGAGGTCGCGGCCGTACCCTCGTCTCGTTCGGCGGCCTCTTCCACGCCAAGTATCTCTCCTAGGAACCGCTTCCGTGACGTGCCGACGACTACCGGGCGCCCCAGCGAGCGGAACGTGCTCAATTGACGGAGGATTGCCAGGTTGTGGCCGGCGGTCTTCCCGAATCCTATCCCGGGGTCTATGAGGAGATTCCCTTCTTTGAGCCCATGATCGACGGCCCAATTGAGCCGCTCGACGAAGAACGCGCAGACCTCCGCCACCACGTCGTCGTAGGTGGGCTGCTCCTGCATCGTGCGAGGGCCGCCCTTCATGTGCATGAGAACCACGGGGCATCCGGCGTCCCTTACCACGGCCACCATCTCCGGATCCATGCGCAACGCAGACACGTCGTTGATCATCCATGCGCCCGCTTTCAGGGTTTCCGCGGCCACCTGGGCTTTGTAGGTGTCCACGGACACGGGGACGGGAAGCTGGGTCGCCAATGCCTTCACCGCCGGGAGCACTCGCCTTAGTTCTTCGGCCGCGGGAACGGCGGCAGCCCCAGGCCGGGTGGACTCACCCCCCACGTCCACGATCGCCGCACCGTCGTCTGCCATGGCCACGCCGGCGCGGACAGCGTCATCCAGGTCGGCATAGAGTCCCCCGTCTGAGAACGAGTCCGGTGTGAGGTTCAGTATGCCCATGAGCACAGGAGGCCGGCTCAGATCCAGGCGCGAGAA